>JBGPUS010000064.1:0-9409 GCA_041491325.1 Nitrospirota bacterium
ATAAGGAGGATCACGCAACGGAATGCGTTCCGTGCGGTTTTTTCCGCCCGTCAGGATGTCCAGAACCATTTTTTTGCCGACCACCGCGCCTTTGATCTGCATGGAGGAGGCTTCCGACGACATGGAGAAATCGAAATATTTGAGCAGGAAATTCTTCGATGTGTAGCTGTTGATGACGGTCTTGACTCTTTGAACCGAGCCGAGGACAAGGATGTCAAGCTCCGATTCCTCATACAGGTGGTACGCCTCCGCCTCGGGCGTGACGCTGGTGTGCGCGTAGCCGATCTTTCTGTCCTGCTGGTAGATGCCGAACCATTCGTCTCCCGCGCGGACGCCTTCTTGGGTGATAACATCAAGGGCGATGACCGCGGTGGGACGGAGGTACGTGCGCTCGATGAGGATGCCGAGCATCACGAACCAGAACAGGAGAATAAGAGTACTGATGGTTTTTTTCAGCATAGGAAACACACGGTAAAGCTTGTAAACATGTTAACCTCTAAATCAGGCGTTGTCAAATCCTCCCGGCCGCCGGAACTATTCCAGCCTGCCTCACATTCGCTTCTCTTTTAAACGATTCGCTGCCGACGCAACCTATTAAAACTGTTGAATTAAATTCTTTTTTGTTATATACTGAGACCTAAGGATCTGCGCACGAACAACATGGACATTACAACCTCTTAGGATTCATAATGTACAATGTGTCATCCCCGAGTGTTTCTATCGGGGATATGGTTTTGTATTGGTATCCGTAAGCAAACCAGATTCTCGCTCAGCATCGCTGCGGGAATGACAGATGGGGGACGTTACATGCAGTATAAATAAAATTGTTCAACTTATTTCGACGCGGGCACTAAGCAAAAAAAATCAGCGTTTATCAACCGGAGACCATCTGCTACACGCTCTTCCTCTCGTTCCGACTACAAGGTTCCATGAGGGATAAAGAGCCCGCTTCGGAAACCAAGAAGCAGGCTGTGCCGCGGATTGTGCGCACTGAGTTATTTATCATTATCAGAAAGATGGAGCGCATGGCGATGTTATCTAACCTGTTTAAGTTCATGACCACGGAATCCTTTTCCCGCAAATTGTTTGTGTATGCAGTGCTGTTGTTGGTAACGGCTGGATGTGTTACGACGACGAAGAAGAAGACGCGCTACTCTCAGCGAAAACCGAGCGCCCGGCAGCAAACAAAACCTGTTGATGACAAAGCGCAGCAGTATTATTACGATCTCGGACTTAAGCAGTATTCCAAGGAAAATTACGACGAAGCCGAAGAGTCCTTCGAGCAGGCTGTTGAATACGGTCCGAACACCCTGCTGGGCCAAAAAGCGAAGGAAAACCTCAAAAAAGTCCAGAAGATTTTAAAAACGTTGGAGGAGATCGAATCACAATGAGCAAGGATCCGGAAAACGCCCCGAATGCATCCCCGGGCGCAGTCGGCCTGTCAGCGGAGGACTCTCAGGCCGCGCCTGAACAGAAGGGCAGAGTTGTGGTGTCTGACGCAACGAAGCAGATTACCGGCAAGCCGTCTCTTTTGTCCCGTTTTACGAACATCATCTCCTCGGTCGGCGTTCGTTACAAGATAGCCGGAACGTTCGTTATAATCCTGAGTCTTGCCGTCGTTTCTCTCGGCGTGGTTACCTTTACCCGACAAAACTCTCTTCTGCGCGATGAAATGAAAAGCCGCGCCTCGATCCTGGCCAACCTGCTGGCGAATGTAGGCAAGGAAGGCCTGTTGACGAAACAGGAAATGCCGGTTTATTCGACCATCACGGACGTCCAGAAGCGGGACGGCGTGGTCTATGCCATGGTCATTGACTACGAAGGCAGGGTGTTTGCTCACAGTGACATGTCCAAGAAAGGGTCGGTTTTGGCCGGCCCGGAAGACAAGGCGGCCTTAAAGGCCGAGGCTCTCGTGTTCCAGGAAACGAGTTTCGACGGCAACCCGGTTCTTGACGCTTCCATCCCAATCGTGCTTACCACGAAAAATCTCAAGCTCGGGGTCGCGCGAATCGGCCTTTCCGAGCGGGCGTTGAATGAGGCGATCGACCAACAAAAAATCATTTACCTGTGGGTCGCGCTGGGGTTTGTCGTGGGCGGTCTCATCGGTTCTTTCGCGCTTGCCCGGGTCCTTACGAAAGGGCTTAATTCCCTTGCGGAAGGTATGCAGGTCGTGGCGCGGGGAGACCTGCGCAAACTGGTTCCCGTCCAATCCAACGACGAAATCGGCAAGTTAACGAACGTCTTCAATCAGATGATCCTGAGCCTCCGCGAAAAACTCCTGATGGAGAAATATCTTTCCCAGTCGACGGTCCTGAGCATCCAGGAGCACCGCGACGTCACGAAGCTGAGATTGGGGGGAGAGCGGAAGTACGTGACCGCCCTCTTCTCGGATGCGCGCGGCTTCACCTCCCTGTCTGAAAAGATGAGCCCCGAGGACGTGGTGGGTATCATGAATGTCTATCTGAACCTGCAAACGACGGTCATTCATAATTGGGGAGGGATCGTCGATAAATTCATGGGCGACGAGGTCATGGCCATTTTCGAAGGGCGGGGCATGGAAATCAATGCAGTCCGCGCGGCTGTGGAGATCCAGATGTTCTGCACGGCAATGAATGCGGTGAGGGCCTCAGCCGGGGAAAAACAGATCAGCATCGGCATAGGTTTGAACAGCGGTGACGTCGTCATGGGCAACATGGGCTCGGAAGACCACATGGATTACACGGTCATCGGCGACAATATCAACGTAGCGGCGCGACTGTGCGGCATCGCGCAACCGGGACAGGTCCTGGTCAGTAAAATAGTCGCCGACGAAATCGGCGATCGGGCAACCTGGAAAGAACTGGAGCCGGTGATGGTAAAGGGACGAGATCATCCGATCGGCATTGCCGAGGTCGTATCTATCACGGGCGGGGCTCGGCAATACATGAGGAAAACAATGGACGTATCCGTGACCTACTCGCTCGAGGGTTTCACGGATGAGGCAAACACCGCCATCGTGAAAAATATCAGCGGGGGCGGGTGTCTTTTGGAAGTAGGGTCGCCTATCGGCATCGGCTCAAAATTAAACATCAAGCTCAATCTGGTTGACTTGGGCAACATCACGGTCCGGGCGACCGTTTATCACGCCAGAAAACAGAGCGCGGAATATTATGTCGGTCTTTGCTTCGAGGACATTCCGGACGAAGCAAGGAACAGCATTGTTCAATGGATACACCGGGTAAATCTTGAAATCGGCGAAGGATTGCTCATCTAAGCTGCCTATGGCAATCAAGGAAACTTATGAAGTAATCGTCGTGGGAGGTGGGCCTGCGGGGCTCACGGCGGGACTTTATTGCAAGCGGGCCGCCGTTAAAGCAATTCTTTTCGAGAAAGGGCTTCTGGGCGGCCAGATAGCCGTGTCAAAAGACGTGGAAAACTACCCGGGCGTGGAAGGCATTACCGGTTTCGATCTTGCCGAAAAGCTGGTACATCACGCCCGTTCTTTCGGCTTGAGCGTCATCCCGGAAGAGGTCGTGGAAGTCACCGTGGGCAAGGCTTTACACTCGGTTCGGCTTGCCAACGGCGATCTGTACAATGCGAATGCCCTGATCCTGGCCGAGGGGGGGACGGTTCGCAAGCTTGGCATCCCCGGAGAAACGGAATATCTTGGCGCAGGCGTTTCTTACTGCGCCGCCTGCGACGGGTTCTTCTTTAGAGACAAGGACATCATCGTTGTCGGAGGGGGAGACAGCGCCGTGGAAGAAGCGATCTACCTTGCGCGGCTTGCGCGGAAGGTAGTGCTCGTTCACCGGAGAAATTCACTCCGGGCCGGCAAGGCGCTCCAGAACCGTCTGCTGGCGGAGCCGCGCATCGAACTCGTCTGGAACACGATTGTTGCGGAAGTCAAAGGAGACGGGAGGACGGTAAATGCCGTCACGCTCCAAAACACGGAAACCGGTGAGCAGCGCCCGTTGACCACGGACGGAGTTTTTATTTTTATCGGGTATTCTCCCAACAATCTCCTTGTTCCCCCGGAGATCGCAAAGAACGAACTCGGCTACGTCCTTACCGATGAAAAGTGCGAAACGAGCGTTCCCGGCATCTTCGCGGTGGGCGACTTGCGCCAAAAATATGCCAACCAAATCGTGGTTGCCGCGTCGGATGGCTGCATAGCCGGCCTGGCCGCCTCCCGTTATGTGGAATTGTTGAAGCCCTAAGTCCGGTCAGGTAACCCACTCACGAATCCTCCATTCTACGTCATAAAATTCATTTGTCTGAATCACTCTCATTGTCAGGCGTTTGTGCATGCGATGAGGTCTAAAGTACCATGCGGTTCCCGTCACTGTTTTCCGGAGGTTTGACAAGGGGACAGAGCGGTGCTAAGCTTTTAAAAAGGATGTAAACCATCCTTAATGTATCCGAAATCGGCGCGGTCTAAAGCCGGAAAAAGGAGGTAGCAGCATGCGGTACATGATTCAGTCGTCCCATACACCTGAAGAGTGCTTGATGGCGCTTGATGAGCAGCTTGCCAAAGGGAAAGACATTCTGAGCGCGTTCTCCTATGGATGCAAATCCGGGGATCACACGGGCTATGCCTTTGTGGAAGCGAAGAATGAAACAGAAGCTCGCAATTGGGTGCCGAGCTTTCTCCTAAACAAAGCGCGCATCGTCCAGGTGGACGTGTACACTCCCGAGGTGATTAAGTCGTTCCACGCAAAAGCCGCGTAATGCGGAGAAAGCAGCTGATGAAAGCACAATCGATCCGGATGGGGACGACCTCATCCGGACTTTTTTATCTGAAAAAAGTAGCAAGGGGGAGCCGTGAAAGCATCAGTGTACATCGCCACAAGCCTTGATGGTTTTATTGCGAGAGATAACGGCGCACTGGATTGGCTGCCATCGGGCAATGGAATAGGCGGAGAGGATTACGGCTTCAAGAAGTTCATGGACACAGTCGATGTTCTCGTCATGGGGAGCCGCACGTATGAAAAGGTTTTAACCTTCGGTGACTGGCCGTATGAAAATAAGCCTGTCGTCGTCCTCAGCAATCGTCGGCTCGTTATTCCCAAACACTTGTCTCAGTCTGTTGAGTCCATGTCCTGTTCTCCGGCTGAGTTAGTCGGCCGCCTGTCAAAACGAGGGGCAAAACATCTGTATATAGATGGGGGCAAGACGATACAGGGTTTTCTAAACGCAGGTTTGATTCAACGTCTCATCATCACAAGAATTCCCGTGCTGATCGGCGCAGGAATCCCTCTTTTTGGCCCACTGGCGCACGACATCAAGTTGCGGCATATCGAGACGCGTCAATTCTCTACCGGCCTTGTTCAAAGCGAATATGAAGTTCTATCGTAGATGTCGTCGAGAGGGCTGGGGGAAAATCCGCGTTTAAATCACTACGCTATCTTCGTTCAACAACACGAGCCGGCCCAACGCGTCGAACTCAGCGCTCAGAAGTTCTCCTGTTTCCAATTTGCATACCATCCGGGAACCGTATTCGATCGGGGACAGACCTTTCGCCTGGAGATAAGAGAATAACACGTTTCTGTGGTTCAACTCATAATAAGAAATAAAATCCAATAACTGCCTGGACAGGCGCGTGAGGTCGAACGATGGCTGGTTGTCGATCCTGGCGTCGAAGAGCAGCACAAACAGCGATCCGCCTTCGTAGGCATCTCGGTAGTAGGCGTTCGCCTTGCAAAGCTCCGAGGCGATAAGAGAAAAAGCGCGGCCGTCGGCCTTGCTGAGATCCATGGCAGGGACGGTGAATTCTTCCACGCCCAGGCGCTTTCCCCAGTCCTTCAGCTCACGGGACGCGGTGATTAAATCCAAGGGGACCTCTGTTTGCTCGTCTGCCCAAGCCCAGAGCCAGGTAATAGTGTTGTCCGATTCCGTGCCGAGGACCTGGCAAGAGAACTCGAGCTCGTTGAAACGGACTTTGCCGTTCTCCAGATCAAGCTCAAACAAGTAATCGCCGATCACATTATCCAGTTTATCTTGCTTTTCAAGCGACAGGAGGCCGAATTTTTCGAGATATGTCGTCAGTTCGTTCATGGTTTGATGTATGAAATGTACTATACCGGGATTTGCTTTTTTTTGCAACCACCCATTCAGAGGGATTCCTTACTGCGATTCAGTAAAATTTTCCATGACGATTTTCAGGAGTCGTACTCATCCCGCCAGTACATACTTCAATGCGTAAATTAGTATTGTACTGCTCGATAGCGTTTATCAAGTCCACCTACAAGCTTGTAGACCTGTTGACTTAAACTCAATACAGAATACTGTATGAATGAGTGCATAAGAACACGCCGGTCACTCGCCGCAAGGCGTCGGGCGTTTCGATCAACAGATGGAAATGGTTGTCCATCAGGCAGTAGGCATGGCATATCCAGTTAGTGGGAACTTTCGTGACGTTGGTGGATAGCGTGCTTTCACCGCATCTGCCATTAACTCACACCTGAAAATTCCTCTTTAGACATCTCCACAGTTCCACTATTGCGCCCTGAGATTTTCCAAACGCATATAACTACGGTCGCTGCCTTTTCCGCGCGCGGACGCCGGAACGGTAGGCATCGATTACGTTTGATACGTATAAGAACGGCGCAATAATGCCCAAGCGCATAATGATCGCCTTATCATTCATTGTTACATCCGCCCCCTCGAAGAACCACCCCTTGATGTAGATGTATCCGATCAGCGAAATGACCGTTGCCAAAACAACGTACACCAGGCCCTTTTGCATCTCGCCGTTGCGTAGTTGACCGAGACCGGGGAAAAGAAGAGACAGCAGCACTGGCGTCCAGTCCGGGGTCAGTTTGCTTGCGCAATGCAGACAAGAATCGCTCTGCATCGGCTGCAGGCAGGACAAACACAGAACGCCATGGGGTACGCCGCTTGCTTTACCAATGCGCCGGGAAAACTCTTCTCCGAGCAAACGTAAGTAATCTTCCTTGAAATGATAGAACTTGAAGTCGCGATTTTCCCCGTTTACCATCAGAGTTATTTGCACAAGGGGTTTGGAAGTGAGAAAATCTTTTTTCGGCGGCTTAATGGATCTGATGGATTCGAAGGGGAATTGCTCGATCCTGGTAACCTTTCCCCAACTCAACGAGTAGAGCAACAAGCGCTTCGTCGTAAAGACCAGCAGGAAGACGTCCATGACCGATGTTTTCTGCTGGGCATAAGCTATGCGATCTACCTGCTCTCCGGGTTGTAATACTAGTTTGCCCTCGCGAACGATCTTTTTCGCGATCAGTTCTGTTTGTTTGAGCATCCTGCCGGCTAATACGCCCGACTTGGTGAACAATCTGATTCCAGCTATCAGGGAGAGAAGACCTGAGAACATGACCGCTATTGATATGAGCGGCGAAACCGTTTTCGCAATGACCATTGCCAGCGGCATGCTGACAACACCGGCGATCGAAAAAATTATTGCCATTTTTTGCTGCTTTGGATTCACCGGGATCCTCAGGACCAGGTCTGCAGGAGGCGCCGCAATGGCCCCTTGTGCCTTTGCCGTCAACGCGCTTAAATCGGAGAGGGCTATTACCTTCGATTCTTCTTTTTTGATTTTCAGATATAAAATAATTATTGGCGCGCAGAAAAGCAGCAGGGCGATCAACGACCCCAGGGACAGCAAATGATAAAATGCGGCTTCCCTCCTCCAATCCGCGTTTTGCGCGTCAAACTCATAGCTGAACGTCCCGAGCGGATGCAGATCGGTCAGGGAAAACGTTTTGAGCTCTTGATTGCCGCTGTCGGTCAGATAGATTGTATTCCCATACGCGGAAAGACCGCCGATGATCTGATCGCCACCCAAGTCCAGCTCGCCGAACTTCACCCCCTTGCGGTCATACACCCGGACCTTTCCGCGCTCCAGATACCCGTCGTTTTCAAGGACCAGCAGGCGATCAGAGGTTACGATAAAAGCCGTGGGATAGCGGTAGACCCGGTCTCCCGCGCTTTTTACGAGGGTGTTAACGTACTGCCCGTCCGGACGATACACGTCGATAGTCGAGCGCTTGGTGTTGGCTATTAGCAGGCGATCAGACTCGTCGAAAGCCATGTCGTTGGGGAACCGGAAATCTCCGGGGCCGTTTCCCTCCTGGCCGAAACTGCGCAGGTATCGGTACGACTGATCGAAAACAAGGATGCGGTGATTCGCGCTGTCGCTGACGAAGAAGTCCCTCGATCCCGGCTCGCGAATGACCTTAAACTGCGCGTTGAGGGCCGGCCCGGTAAAATTTTGTGTTGTATCCGTCCCGGCATTCAGCACGAGAACATTCTTGTTGTCCATGTCAGCAAGAAAGAGGGAGCCCTCGTCCCAGAAAAGCTGAGTGGTTTTCACCGAGTCCGGCAGCGCATAGGTCCGTATTTTGACCCCATCCAAAGAAAACACGTACACGCTCTTTCCGCAGGCGATGGCGATACCATCGGCCGATGCCGCGATCTGGTTGAGAACGGGGACAGCCCGATAGCGGGCGTCGGACCAGAGTCGCACGCCGACGAGAACAAGGACCATCGCCAAGAAAAAAGAAAACAACACTTGATTGGCCTTGGTGTCGACGCGACTTTTCAGTGCGTCTTCCAATTTTGCCATACCTGTACCTCGCGAGCAAACAGACATTAAGAGGACGATAATTATTTAGGTGACGTGACTGTATGCCACCCCGTATGAAATGTCAAGAGTCCCGATGGGGTATTTTAAGAGTATGGGAAATACCCTGGCTCGCAGCTTTGCCACTGAGAGATCGCTAATGAATTCAGGTCGGAACTTTATTAGTGATTTAGAATAGCAACTACAACAAGTTCAGGAAGAAGCCATTGCCTGAAAACTATATCATGAAATGCATGCTATAAACAGTATTTTTTAATCGCCTGAAGGAGTGATCCGCCATTTTTGGTTTCGCTGGAAGGACTGATATAGTTACTTGATTAACCGGACAGGTACCGTCGGAATCGGCGGAAGATTTAGTGGAAAGAATCTATCGTAACGTCTGGTGGCTTCTTTTTGGAAGCTGCATTTCTCGGCAGAAGATCAAGCGGCTGCGCCCCCAGCGGGAACGGGAGGCGCAGCGCGCCATTTAGCTGCAAATATTCTTGTACAAGTCGTTTCCTTTGTCGTCTACGAGGATAAAAGCGGGAAAGTCCACGACTTCTATCTTCCAGACCGCCTCCATCCCGAGTTCCGGGTAGTCGAGGCACTCGACTTTTTTGATGTTTTCCTCGGCCAGAAGAGCCGCGGGTCCGCCGATGGACCCGAGATAAAAGCCGCCGTGCTTTTTACAGGCGTCCGTGACTTGCTGGCTGCGGTTTCCCTTGGCGATCATGATCATCGACCCGCCGAGTGATTGAAGGAGCTCGACATAGGAATCCATACGCCCTGCCGTTGTCGGACCGAAGGACCCGGAAGCCTTGCCCGGGGGTG
>JBGPUS010000065.1:0-9408 GCA_041491325.1 Nitrospirota bacterium
GGCCACTGAAGTATATCCGGCCGCTACGGTTGTTTCCTCGGTTAAAGCCACTGCCGGTAAAAAGGGAGCAAGAGTAGTTATTACCGGTGATGGGGCACTGATGGCTAAAATATTGAAGCTCGGCGGCAATAGAATAGCGATTAATATTCCCGGAACCAGGAGCAAGGTCAGGCACAAACTCATCCCTGTGCGAAAGGGTGGTCTCCTTAGAGTGCGGGTAGGTCAACACACGGACAAGGTTAGCGTGGTTCTGGATCTTTCAAAGCCAATGGACTATACGGTTACGCCGGAGGGCAAGAGCTTAGTCATTGCGCTCGGGCCTGCCGGTGTTCGCAAGGAAGAGAAAGCGCCACAGGAACTGGCCGCTGCTCAGGAACCGCAGCTCCCGGTGATTGAAAAAGAGACAGCAGCGCCGGTCGAACCCACGGTGACAAGCCAGGAAACGACAACGGCTCCTCCGGCTGAAAAAGAGGTCGTGCCGCAGGAGGCGGCGCCTGTTGTTTCTCAGCCGGTCAAAAAAGAACGCGTAGCAGCCGCAAAACCGGCGGCGGGGATAGCGGACAACACGCTCTTGGCCGGCGGCAGCAGGTACGCGGGCAGAAAAATATCTCTCGACCTTCAGGACGCGGACCTGATCAATGTCATGCGCCTTTTTGCGGAGGTCGCCAACCTGAATATCATCCTCTCGCCCGAGGTAAAAGGCAAAGTCACGGTACGCATGGTAAATATTCCCTGGGACCAGGCCATGGAAATTATTCTCAAGATGAACGGCCTGGGATATGTACTGGATGATAATATACTCCGCATCGCTACCTTAGGCGCATTGACAAAAGAAGCTGATGAGGAGTTGAGAGCTAAGGAATCGAAGAAGAAAGCCGAGGACCTGATAACCCGCATCATACCGATCAATTACTCTACTGCCTCAACCATTGAGTCGACCATAAAAAAATCGCTTTCATCCCGTGGCGATACGGTGGTGGACGCAAGGACCAATACCCTTATTGTCAAGGATATTGCGCGAGCTGTCGATGATGTAGTTGCCCTAATCAAGATCCTGGACAAGCCGATCGCCCAGATCATGATCGAGGCGAGAATTGTGGAAGCCTCCCTGTCGTTCAGCAGACAGATCGGCGTGCAGTGGGGCGGGAACAGTAGCTTCGACGCCGCGCACGGAAACCCCACGGGACTTAACTTTCCGAATTCGGTTGGGATAACCGGTGGTAATTCAATGGGAGGTACGCCGTCCGGCAACGGCAACTTCTTGGTCAATAACCCCGCGGCTGCCGGAGCGAGTACCGGCGGCGGAGCCATCGGTTTTCAATTCGGCTCGATCAGCAAGGCGCTTAATTTGGACATCGTGCTTTCTGCCCTTGAATCCACCGGCGAGGGCAGGGTGATTTCTTCACCACGGATCAGCGCGCTTGACAACAAGGAAGCCAAGATCGAGCAGGGGCTCTCTATTCCCTTCTCGACGACGTCTTCTTCAGGCACACAGATCCAGTTTATCGACGCCAAGCTGGCGCTAACGGTCACCCCCCATGCGACGCCGGACAACAGAGTATTTCTGAAGATTCAGGCAACGAAAAATGCCCCTGATACCTCTATTCTGGGGGCGTCGGGACAGCCTTCCATTCGAAAAAATGAGGCGACAACCGAGATTCTTCTTGGTGACGGTGAGACGGCTGTAATCGGTGGTATTCTGACGACTGAGCGCTCTGTGGGGTATACCAAGGTCCCCTTCTTCGGAGACCTTCCTTTTATCGGCTGGCTTTTTAGAAGCAAAACCAATGTTGAGAAAAAAGGCGAACTGCTCATTTTTATTACGCCGAGAGTTGTGCGGCAGGAAGTGATATAAAGCGAGGACCTGTTTGCGCGTTGAGAGAACACAGGCGTTATGTCATGAACAGGCGTGTGTAATCCGCTTCATAGGATGTAAGCAGATTTCTCATTGCGTCAGCACTTCATGGGCCGGTCGCTGAAAAATCATGATGTTACGCTGATGCTGGGTCTGGCACAGTTGATGCTTATCTAAGGGTTTAGAGGAGGTTGATATAATGAGGCTGCGTATTAAACACAAAAGAATTATGTTACCCATTCTGCTGCTCGTCCTTATTGCCATAGTTGTGGCACAGGGGTGCGGCAATGATCAGACCGCACACCAAGGGTATAAGATAACTGCTTTAAATTCAGGTCTTGGGGCTCCTAATGTTACGGTGGGGGCTAACTGTTACCAACCTGTTAAGTTTATAGTTACTGATACGCAAGGCGTGGCAGCGAACGGTATTATTGTCGATATACATACTGGTGTTTTTAATACACAGATCGCGAAGCATTCCGAAGGCTCGTTTAATTGCGCTAATGCTAATGTTTCGACTGCATCCGACATGAGACTGACATCAGATGATAATGGGATTGTGTCACTTGAATTTGTAGTGACTCCTACTGCTGCAGGGCAAGTTTTTTTTATAGATGTATCGTCAGGTGCAGCTGTTCCTGCTGAACTGAAAACTGCTGCATCAACAACAATATGAAATTTGGGACTGCATAACATCATTTCTCTTCAAAAAGTGGCAAGCATGGGCACCTCCGCTGGAGTGAAATGGGACTGATGCCGGGCTATTGCCGATTTCGGTTTTTACTCGTTTTCGTCATTGTTTTCTGTCGCAACGGAAACTTTTAAAGACGCCGTCGTCCGTTCGGGAACGAATATCGGTACGGCAGACTTTAAGTAAGCAAAGTCTGATTATAAACATGACATTTATAATCAGGGGATGGGGTTATTTTGCATTCAGGAGAGACGATGAAATGGCTGGTGAGCGTTACTAGTGCGGTTCTTCTGACGGGCGTGTTGACTACGTCTTGTAGGATTAAGGAAGTGAATTCGCCGACGTCGGCTGCCCCTATGACACCTGCCGTTATAAGCACCAGCGCTCAGGGCGCGCAGGCGGTGTCACAGGTGAACCAGGCAAAGGAGCTTGTCTACAACAGCACTACTTTGTTCAAAACGCTCGGATCGGCGGGGATCGACGTTATGGTTACGGACCCGACCTTGGCGTCCATTGCCACTCCTGTTGCCTGCGCCGATTATGGGGAATATACCTACGCAGGTACGGTAAATGCTGGTGTTTATAGTTTGACGCTCACGTTCGACCTTTGCAGAATAGAGGGGTTCCAATTTGACGGGACGTACACGCTGACCGGAACGGCCTCAAACATGACCGTCACGCTGGGGAGTTCCGGGGCCGAATTCCGGATCGTTGATTTTAATGATAACAATTACACGGCGATCACCGGGACCTTGGCGATGCCGGGCCTGAGGTATACCATGGCCGGGACCAGCACGGCCACCAGCGCTGCGTATGCCATTACATCTACAGGCACAATTACGACGTTCGATTATGTCATGCTTGGAGAGTTTACGGTATATTTAAGCAAATTAGCTGTTGTCTACGACATGTCGATAGACGGTACGACGTCGGACAAAACTACCACGGTTCTCGCAAACGGAAAGGTGACCGAGAGCTGGACCGGCGGCTCGCTTATTCTGACATATGCCGGTTTCTCTGTTTCTAAGGTAGAGTATTTTTCAGCGGCAGGGCCGCCGCCGGTCTATTCAGGCAGTGATACAATAGTGGCGGGACCGGCGAGCTTCAACTTCACTCCCAATTCGTACGGAAATGAGGGGATTATATCAGTCTCGACATCGACAACCTCGCCGATTAGTCATGACTATTCGACCGGCTTGACGACTGCGGGGACCATGACTGTTAGCGGTTCGGGAAGTGCGACTGCGCAATTTAATGCAGGCGGCGACATTGACATAACGGTAGCGGGGGATACGCCTGTATCTTACACCAGGGAATATTTTCTAAACAGCGCTGTTAATTTTTCCGGCATAGAACAGGCGGCGCCGCAGTTAGTTGGGACTACCGGGTCTGCGCCGTCTCTCAGCGCGAGCGGAAGCACATGGCCCGTTACCATGACGGTTACGGCGCTTTCAGCAGGGCCGGATCTTAATTGTTTTACCGATGTGCATGTGAATTATTATACTCCGTTAGCACCTACAACTGTCGCCTGGTATGTTGATTGGGAAATTAATCTGGTCAACAGTTGCACCCCTCCGGCCGGGATTCCGTTCCAAGAGGCGCGGGATGTGAATGGCAATACGACGTGCGATGCCGGGCTTGACATCAATGGGACTGATTTTGACATTACCTCCGGAGGCATTGAGCATTTTACTGCTACTGACCTGCCCGTCGGTTACTATGTCATCTCGGTCAATAACTACAGTTGCGATCCGGCAACTACCAACCAGGTTTCGATCATTATAGGAGATTATCTCTTCGGCACGTATAATTGTGCGTACACATCGGCGGATGGAGAGGGGACTGATCCGAACGCCTGGTGCAGGGTGGCGGATATCCAGGTTACTTCGGGAGGGACCGCCGATGTGCTTGCCCCGGATCTCACCTTGAATCCCTGGCACCCATGACCGCTGCGGATAGCGAGCACAAGGGATGAAAGAGTTTTATCGGCAGGGCACCGTTGCCCTGCCGATTTTGTTCCTCCTGCTGCAAGACAGTGTTTGACACCGCAACTTATGTCTGTTACCCTATTCACAGAATGAACCGTTTTCCCCAGGCCATACTGGAACTGTTGACCCCCCGCCGACTTTTTGCGAAAATGACGATTGCCGGCAAAATGCTTATGGGGTACCTGACGCTGGTTTTGTTTTCCCTGGTCGTTGTTTCCTACGTGCTCGCGACCCTGTACCGGCTGAACAACCTGAATAACGAAATCATAAAAGTTGATATTCCCG
Source organism: Nitrospirota bacterium (assembly GCA_041491325.1). Lineage (GTDB taxonomy): Bacteria > Nitrospirota > UBA9217 > UBA9217 > UBA9217 > JBAZLV01. The sequence continues at coordinate 4,820 of JBGPUS010000065.1, forward strand.
TCCAGCAGGCCGCGGACGGGATGCTCGACGCGCTCGCGGTTCAGGATGCCTATGAGAAGCGCTATCTCATCCTGGAAGAGAAGGAAATGCGCGCTCTGTTCTGGAAACGCGCCGAAGAATTCCGGGGCCTGCTGGACGGGCTCAAGGGATTGCCCGGCGCTTCGGCGTTTCCGCTCAAGAAGCTCGGAAGGCTGCATACGCAGTACAATGATCTATTCGTACAGGAGACGGGGCTTATCAGGAAGGACGACGCGGCCGGGGCTGCGGCCATATCAAATAACGAGCTGAAACAAAAGTACAATGCGCTGCAAGGGGCGCTTCGGGCGTTGTCCGTGAAGGCGAAACAATCCCTGGACGGTAAAATGAAGCAACTCAGCGAAATCGCGGGCCCGGCGTTTTTTACAACCGCGGTGCTGTGCTTGCTGGGCCTCGGTCTGGGGGTTCTCTCCAGCGCGATTGTGACGCGCCATATTTCCTCTTCACTCCATAAATTAATGGAGGCCACAACGCATATCTCGGAAGGGAACTATCACTTTGATCCCGGCATCGAGACCCAGGACGAGACCGGCGCACTGGCGCGCAGTTTTCTCGCCATGGGGAAGAGGCTTAAAAAGCTCGAGGAAATGTACCTGGACGCCAGCCCGCTCACGAGGATGCCCGGCGGACTGGCGATTGAAAATGTTCTGCAACGGAGGCTGAAATCGGGCGAGCTGATGGCGTTGTGCGTGATCGACCTCGACAATTTCAAGGCGTTTAACGACTGTTACGGTTACGCCCACGGAAACGTGGTCATCAAAGAGACGGCAAGAATAATCGAGACCGCGGCGAAGGCCAAGGGTTCGCCGGACGATTTCGTGGGGCACGTGGGCGGCGATGATTTCGTCGTGATAACCACCCCGGCGTACATGCGGGAGATCTGTACCGAGATCATCCGTTTGTTCGATGAGCGCGCGCCGAAGTTTTACAGCGAACAGCACCGCACCAAGGGTTGTATCCTCGGCAAGACCCGGCTGGGGCAGGAGATGTACTTTCCGATCATGACCATTTCCATTGCCGCGGTGACGAACGAGAAGCGAGCTTTCGTCAACAGCCTTGAGGCGTCGGAAATAGCGGCCGAACTCAAGGATTACGCAAAAACGATTCCCACGAGCGTGTTCGTGGTGGATAAACGGCGCGCAGGATGAGGTCTTTTGGGCCGCTCGATATTCGAAGCGTTATTACCGCAGAGGACGCAGAGAATTGAAGTCCAATTGTTTTTTGAAAAGCGATTAATAGGAAGTAGGGAAATATTGATGAAACCGTAAGAAGCGATCTGCCACAGAGCACACAGAGAGCACAGAGTAAGACTTTAATAAACACAATCTTTTCTCTGAGCCCTCTGTGACCTCGGTGGCTAAAAAAGGCTTTTTACGAATACGTAAATCATATTGCAAACAGTTTTGGAACATCATGACAAGTTTTGATAAGAGAATGTAAACCAACACGAGTGTAATTCGAGAAATTTCAGAGGAAAGAGGGATTCGGTGAATCGTTTACTGCTGTGTGGTTCAAAATTTTCTCAGCGTCCTCTGCGGTGAAAGATTTTGACGTTACGGGTCCCGGCAGAGAAAGGGTAACATGAAAAAAAATTCATTGGCGTCACTGTTTTTAGTCGTCGCTATCACGGGCTGCGCCGCCCTGACGGAGCGTTTTCCGATCACGGAAGAAGCCAAAAAATACCAGGCCGCAAAGGCGTCTTTCGACCAGGGAAAATATCAGGCCGCCCACGACGCCTACCGGGCCATTGCCGAGAGCCGCTCTGCATGGGCGGAAGAGGCGAAATTTCACGCTGCGTATACCCTGGTTTATTACAAAAATCCAGCCAAAGATTACGTGGGCGCTGAGCGGGAGTTCGAGGAGTTTCAGGTGAAATATCCCGCGAGCGAGTTTGCGGGCGAAGCACAGTCGTGGCTCGCCGCGCTCGGAATGCTCGGCCAGTCCAAAACCGGAGAACTCCTGAAAGAAACCGCGGCGCTCACCGCGAAGAGTGAGGCCGCATCAAAGGAACTGCGGGAGGCCCAAACGGCCAGGGAAGCCCTTGCGAAAGAGAAAGACGCGCTCCTGGCTGAAAAAGCCGGTCTCACAGGCAGGGTGGACAGCCTGGTTAGAGAGCAGGAGACGTTGAACAAAAAAATTGCAGCGCTGGCGATGGACATCGAGCTTCTGAATAAAGACAAAGCGGCCTTGAATAAGGACAAGGCCGGGCTCGAAAAGAGACTCGACGCTTTGCAGAAAGAAAAGAGCGCCCTGATCGAAGCGAAGAAGAAACTGGAGAAAAAACTTCGCGACATCACCATGGTTGATGTAAAGATGGAGAAGCAGAGAAAGAAGATAAAGACGGAGGAAAAAAAATAACGAGAGGCCCTGTTTCTATGCCGCTCGTTATGAATATGCTTTTTAGAGAGCCGGACCCTTATCAGCCCGCCTCCCAATAGAGGGTTGGCGTCTATCTACTCATTCTGCTCATTCTCAGGCTCTTCTGTTTCCGTTTATTCGCTTCCAGTCGTTTCCGTTTCTGTTTTATCGAAGGCTTTTCGTAAAAGCGCCTATTTTTGAGCTCCCGAAAAAGACCGTCATTCTGCATCTTCCGTTTGAGAAGTCTTATGGCTTTTTCGATATTGTTGCTGTCAACCCTTATCGCCAGGAGTTTTTATTCCTTCCGCCCCGGTCGCCCCCCCGGTCGAATCCTCCGCCTCCGCGGTCTCCGCCCCTTCCGCCGCCACCGCCCCTGCCGCCGCGATCTGTTTGCGGCCGCGCTTCACTCACGTTGATGGCCCTGTTGCTGACGGTAGTGCCGTTCACGCTAGAGATGGCCTTGTCGGCATCTTCATCGTTGGCCATTTCCACAAAACCGAATCCCTTGGACCGGCCGGTCGCCGCGTCAGTGATGATCTTGCATGACGTCACCTCACCCAGAGCGGCGAAAACATCCCTGAGTTCGTCTTCCGTGATAGTGTACGACAGATTGCCGACATAGAGCTTCTTAGCCATTTTTCCCCTCCGTGAGTTTAGTGGCGCCGCGGATGCCTGCGCCCTTAGTGTCACTGTTTTACGACATTCACCGCCTGGAGGCCTTTTGTTCCCTTTTCCAGGTCGAAACTGACTGCTTCGCCCTCTGCCAGCGATCGGAAACCATCGCCCTGTATTGCCGAAAAATGGACGAAGACGTCTTTCCCTTCATCGGTCGTGATGAACCCATACCCTTTTGCGTCATTAAACCATTTTACTGAACCGTTTGACATCTGCTCCTCCTTAAGGAATCTGCCGGGAAACGTTGAGATACAGAAAAAGACTGCAAAAAAATTATATTTTTGCAGTCGAAATCAGAGCAAATACGCCATTTCTGACGATTAGAATACGCTTCTAACCGGGAATGTCAACTATTTTTTTGATTTTTTGCCCCGTCCGATCGGCTGGTCTTCCCTGCGTTTCTTGGGAAATATGCGGATGGGCGTGCCATGAAACCCGAAGGCACGCCTGAAGTTGTTTTCGATGTAGCGGATGTACGAAAAATGAACACCCGGCGGAAAATTGGCGAACACGACGAACGTAGGCGGCATGGTCGCTACCTGCGTCGTGTAATAATATTTGACACGCTTGCCCCGGTAGAGCGGCGGCTCATGTCCGGCAACAAGCCGTTCAAAGACCCTGTTCAGCTCGCCCGTGGGAACGCGCCTCCGGCATTCCTCTATGATGCGGTCTATTTCCTCGAAAACCTTGGTGATGCGCTGACGGGTGACGGCCGAGATGGTGAGCACGGGAGCGTAATCCGCGAACTTGAGCCGTTGCGCGACGTCGGCCATAAAGCGTTTATATGCCTCTTCCTTGTCAGGCACGAGGTCCCATTTATTCAGGATGATAATGATGCCTTTCCCGGCTTCATGCGCCAGGCCCACGATGCGTTCATCCTGCTCGGTAATTCCTTCCGAAGCGTCAATCAGCACGAGCGCGATGTCGGCCCGCGATATGCTCTTCATGGCGCGCATGACGCTGTACTTTTCCACGCCCTGGCTGATCTTTCCGCGGCTCCGGATGCCGGCCGTGTCCACGAGCGTGTAGTCTCTGCCGTAGAACCGGTACACGCTGTCCACGGAGTCCCTGGTCGTGCCCGCGGCCGGGCTTACGATCATCCGGTCTTCCCCCATCAGGGCGTTTATAAACGAGGATTTGCCCACATTCGGCCGACCGATGATGGCGATTTTCGGCGCAACGCTTTCTTCCTGCTCCTCGACGTTCATCGGGGCGTTCGGCATGAGGCGGATGAGTTCGTCCATAACTTCGGAAAAGCCCTGACCGTGCTGCGCGGATATGGGGAACAGCACGTCGATGCCGAGCCGGTAAAAATCCGGGATGAAGCCCTCATGGCGTTCGCCATCCACCTTGTTGACGGCATAAATCACGGGCTTACCCGAGGCCCGGAGGCGGAGAGACACCTCGATGTCCGAGGGGAGCAGCCCCTCCTTCCCGTCCATGAGAAAGAGAATGGCGTCGGCTTCTTCAACGGCAAGCGTGGTTTGTTCGCGCATCTTCATGTACATGGGGTCCGCGGA
>JBGPUS010000066.1:0-9368 GCA_041491325.1 Nitrospirota bacterium
CGGCGCGGTAGAGCATGAAACCTTTCTTGAGCTCGTCGATCTTCCGGTCGAACGCAAGCGAATCATTCTCAATAATGAGGAGAAAATTCTGGAGCGTAACGGTCATATCGAGGGCCGTGACTTTGTCGAGACCGAAGGAAAAAAGCGTTTCCTGGGGAAGTTTCTTGTAATATTCAAGACTTTGGCGCGCGGCCGCGGCCAGGTCCTTGAGCGCCATATCATCGCTCAGTGCCGATGCTTTCCACCACGAGACGGGCGCGAGCGCATCCTCGGGTTTCGTAACGGGCGCCGGGGGCCGGGCGCAGGCGAAGAGGGAGATTACTATAATACATGCTGCAAAAAGTTGTTTCATACTCATTCCAAAGACCTTGCCTTACCTAAGATTTAGATGAACCTAAAACGGCGGTTGGAACCACACCCTGCACTCGCGTACACACTCGTAAACGCCGGGCGCAGGCAGATAAACACAGATGAAAAGCAAAATCAGAAGTAGCTTATTAAGGTTTTTCACCTATTAGTGTTTATCCGTGTTCCTCTGAGTGTTCTGCGAAGAACCCGTGGTTCGCTATCATTGATTGCGCCCGGAGACCGGGCTATTGCGTCATAGGACCGCGTTACCTCGCCGCGACCAGGTCCTTCGTGACTTGCTGCTTGATGAAATCCTGCACGACGGTTTTGTCCTCCTGACTGATGCCGACGAACTTCATGCCCATGCCGGGCGTCGGATGCCGGTCCCCGATTTTCGCGGAGCTGTACAACACAATGGCTTTTACTTTTACCTCCCTGCTCGGGAAAAAGATTTTGAGAGGAATGACCGTATTGACCGGCTCAGGCGCGGCAGACTTCACATAGCAGCCCCCATCAGACAAGGCAGTCACATATTCCGCTCTCACAGCGGCGGAGGCACTCTTCTCGCCGAGCTCCGCTTTGAGGGACGTGTCGATACGGATGCTTTGCCTCGGAACGGATTCCGTGGCGGCCTGGATCGACCGGTACAGTGTGTCCGGTTCGGCCGGCTTCGTCAGAAAGTTCGCGCAGCCTTCCCGGAGGCATGTTTCTTTTACCATGGGGTCGGTTGCGCCGGTGTGAATGATTACGGGGATGGTTTTAAAGCGCTGGTCCCGTTTCATTTGTTTCATCAGGTCGATGCCGCTCATCCTGGGAAGAGCGGCGTCTGTAATCACCAGGTCCGGACGGGAGGCATCCAGCGTCTGGAGGGCGTCTTCAGCGGACGTCGTCGTACGAACAGTGTATTCGAGTTTTTTGAGCAGCATCGCCAGGTAGAACAGGTAGGTGGCGCTGCCGTCGACGAGCAAGAGAGAGCGTTTTTCCCGGTCCATATCTTCCACCCCTTTTCATTTATATCCCGGTTAATTTAGGCTTTTTCCCTCTTCTTGTCAATGATGAAGATGCGGGGCGTTTCCAGAAAAAGGCATTGACATCAGAGGTTTTCGGTGTAAAAATATACATAGAAGTTCTGAAGTTTCGGCAGTTTGAAAAACCGCGAAGACTCTCAGCTTCGCGGTTTTTTTGTCCGACATTCCCAAAAGACGCACTGTTACGCAAAGAGAGGAGCAGCACATGGCAACCGTAAAGGGAACTGTAAAGTGGTTTAATGAAGCAAAGGGTTTCGGATTCCTTGCCAAGGAAGACGGAGGAGATGTATTCGTGCACTTCAGCGAAATAGAGGGTGAAGGTTTTAAGACCCTGGCCGAAGGCGATGCCGTGGAGTTTGAGGTTGTCGACAGCCCTAAGGGCCCCAAAGCAGCGCATGTGAGAAAGGTATAGCGCGTCCGTCAGTAGGTGAATGCCTTTTGTTCCTCAGCAGGCCCTGTGTCCGCGGAAGCAACCTGCCTTGCGAGCGAATTCCATTCCGGGTTGTGCCGCGTAAGCGCCGCGCTTGCGCGGAGTCTATCGGTGGTTGCGTAGCAATAAACGCATCCATGCGCGCAGGTATCGTATGCGCCGATGTCCGTGCTTTTGGTGCAGGCGCATTCTTTTCGCGAAGACGTAGCGCGCGCGTCGATCGGCAAATTGAAAATCCGCGATAGCTGATTTCCGTCGATGCAGCGCGCTTTCCCTACCTGTTCGGACAAGAGATAATCATTGCTGCAGGCAAAGAGCTGAATGCCGTATCGGGCCGCCCTCTGGGCCAGCCGATGCGCGTATTCTCGTTTTTTTTCGAGAGTAAGTTCAAGCAGGGAGTGGCCCGAATATTTTTTCAGATTTATCAGGACTTTTTTGTACGGATGCACGAAACTGATAGTGCATTGCCGGGTGCGGCCTTTCAGCAACTCGGCGCAGCGGACAAACCGTTCCTCATGCGCCTCAAAGGACACTTTGTCGGTCACGCAGATCGGGTCGAATCTCCAGACGAGCTGTTCGGGCGAATACCGGGCGACAAGATAGCGATAATCCCGTATTGCATCCTTGTAATCCGGCGTGCCGGACTCCAGGTCTCTGTTTGCCGTAATGGTAAAGTGAAAAAACAGGCTCTTCGTTGTTTGTTCAATGCTTTCCAGTTTATCGAGAAGAGGCTGGTAATTTTTCGACCAGAAAACGAGGGCGCTTACGTCCTCGGGCCTCAATGAGACCCGAGAAAAGCGGCCTGTGAAGGGGTGCTGAACAAAGACCTGGCCAGCCTTCAGTCGGTTCTTGAACCATTCCGAGTAAAATGCGGGGATATCGGTCCTTCTGCTTGCGGAGATTATCTGCGACATGCCGCTGCGCCCTCTTCAGTTACTAATCGTCCAAAAATAGAAACGACATAATCATAAATCTCCCCCCGCCCCTCTTTATCAAAGAGGGGTGTCCCTTTGGAAAAGGGAGGTTAGGAGGGATTGTACTATTTTTGAGACCGTAATTAACTATAACCCAGACAAGCCGCCGGGGAAAGTGAAATCGCAGGCGCGGGGGGCAGGCTCTTCCCTTTTTTCTTTTTTTGGTGTAATATAGTACTTACTTACATTTTGAACGTCCGTTGAGGTGCTTTTATGAAGCGATCATTCCTTTTGCCGACGGTGTGTCTTGTGTTCTTAACCGGCGCCGCCCACGCCCTGACCCTGGAAGAAGGGCTGAAGATCGTAGCAGAGTCAGGGCGCGATGTTAAGATTGCCCGCTCCGGTGAAGACGTGGCGCGGAGTAACGTAACGCTCTCGCGTTCGGCTTTGTTCCCCCAAGTGGACGCGTACGGAAATCGGACCTGGCTACAGTACCAGCCGGAGGCGAAAACGCCCTTCGGATCCCTGGCGACCTCGCAGTCCGATTTTTTGACCTACGGCGTAAAGGCCACCCAGCTCTTATATGATTTCGGCAGGACTTCCTCGTCGATCGATGCGGCAAAGTACCGCCTCAAGGTCAGTGAGCTTGAGACCCGGCGGGTCCGGGACCGCGCCTCGTTCCAATTTATCATCGCTTACTACGATCTTCTGGAAGCGGAAAAGCTCACCCAGGTTGCCGGTGAAGACGTGCAGCGGTATGAGGCGCACAAGCATGACGCCGATGTGCGGTTCGGCGCGGGCGTGGTCACCAGGAACGAAGTGCTCGAAGCCGACGTCAAACTCGCCGATGCGCGCCAGAAGTATCTGACGGCTGACAATCTCAGGTCCCTTCGGTTCTCGCTCATCAACAGCCTCCTTCTCCGGCCTTTGAACGACGTTGTCCGGCTTGAAGAAGTCAAGAAGAGCCCCTCGGCCGGCATCACGCTTGAGGATGCATGGCGGGTCGCCGAAGCCGAAAGCCCGGAGCTTAAAGTGATAGACGTGGAGATCCTCGGTAAGGAAGAGAGCGTCAATGCGGCGCGGGCCGAGTATCTGCCGAACTTCTTTCTCTCGGGAGGCTACCAATACCAGGAAAATCGGTATCAGGTCCACGAGGACAACTGGTCGTTGATCGCAGGTGTGAACATCAACCTTTCGTCCGGTGGGGCTACGAGCGCAAAAGTAGGCATGAGCAGGGGAGAGGTCCTGTCGCTCAGGTTCACCAGGGACAAAATTATCGACGCCGTACGGCTCGACGTGAAGAGCGCGTATCTCGAACTTCAGAGTTCGGCGCAAAAGATCGACGTTATGAAGACATCAACGGCCCAGGCCGAGGAAAACCTTCGCCTCCAGCGGTTGCGCTACCAGGAGGGCGTGGGCACGGCCACCGAGGTGCTCGACGCGGTCACCCTGCTGTCCACGTCGCAAAGTAATTCCTGGAGGGCGCTCTACGCGTTCGAGCGTGCCGAAGCAGGCCTGCTCTATTCCATGGGCAGGGACCTGGTTCGTGAGTATGGGAAGTAGCAAAAGACAGTTTGTAGCTGATAGCTCATAGTTCGTAGATGGCTGCAAGGAGACCGCATGTCAGAAGAGCAAACAGGGAATAATCAGAAAAAGAAAAAGGCATTCATGATCGTCGGGACGATTGTCCTCATCGGCGTGATTGCAGGCTTTTTCTATTCGGAATACCGCAAGACGCACATCGCGACTGATGATGCCTTTATCGACGGCGATATCCATACCATCGCCGCGAAGATCAGCGGGACGGTGAAGGAGGTCCGCGTAAAGGACAACCAGCCGGTGAAAAAGGGGGACCTTCTCGTCGAGCTAGAGCCCGCTGATTATTCCGTGCGGCTTCGCGAAGCAGCATCCGTTGTCGGCGCGGAAAAGGCCAAGCTGGACGAGGTGGAGACGCGGATCGCGGCCGCACGGGCCAACCTCGAACTTCAGCGCGCGAATTTTAAGCTTGCGGAGCTCGAGAAAAACCGCGCGGAGAAGCTGTACCAAAAAGAAGTCCTTCCGCGCGATCAGTATGACCGGGCCATGACGGCGCATGAGATATCCGCGGCCCAGGTGAAGGCCGCCGAGGAGCAGCTCCGTTCGGCGCAAGCGCAGAAACTGACGCAGGCCTCCACGGTCCGGCAGAAGGAAGCAACGGCGTCCATGGCCGATTTGAATTATCAGTACACAAAAATTTTTTCGCCCATCGACGGGTACGTATCGAAAAAGTCCGTCCAAACGGGGAATCAGGTCCAGGCGGGCCAGCCGCTCATGGCCGTGGTCGGGCTGACCGAGATCTGGGTCACGGCCAACTTCAAGGAGACGCAGATGGAGCACATCCGTCCGGGCCAGGCGGTACAAATCAAAGTGGATTCCTATCCCGGGACCGCGTTTAAGGGCAAGGTGGACAGCATCATGGCGGGCACGGGCGTGACCTTCTCGCTCTTTCCCGCGGAGAACGCCACGGGCAACTACGTGAAGGTTGTGCAGCGGATTCCGGTCAAGATTGTCTTTGATGAAGGCGCGGACAAAAACCACATTCTGCGCGTCGGCATGTCCGTGGAGCCGACGATACTGACAAAATGAGCAGGGCGTTAATTGCGCTGACGGTAATGCTTCCCACCCTGATCGAGATCATCGACACGTCGGTCGTGAACGTGTCGCTCGATCACATCAGGGGCTCGCTCTCGGCGGGGTTCGATGAAGCCACCTGGACCATCACCGCCTACCTGGTGTCGAATGCGATCATCATCCCCATGGCGGGCTGGCTCTCGCGGCTGATCGGCAGAAAAAACTATCTCATCGGCTCCATCGCCCTCTTCACGTTCAGCTCGTTTATGTGCGGCTCCGCCTGGAGCCTTCAAAGTCTCATCTTCTTCCGGGTCATCCAGGGCATCGGGGGGGGCGGTCTTGTTCCGCTCTCCCAATCCATTTTACTTGAGAGTTTTCCCCGCGAAAAACACGGCACGGCCATGGCCATCTTCGGCATGGGCGCCATGCTCGGTCCCATTGTCGGACCGCTCCTCGGCGGCTGGATAACGGACACCTGGTCCTGGCGCTGGATCTTCTATATCAACATTCCCATCGGCATCCTGTCTATCGTCATGAATGTTATCGTCATCAAGGATCCGCCGTATATGAAACGGCAGAAGATGAAGATCGACTACTGGGGGCTCGTTTTTCTTGCAGTGGGGCTCGGTTCGCTCCAGTTCATGCTCGACAAGGGAGAGCGGGAGGATTGGTTTGCGTCCGATGTGGTCTTGATCTTCGGCATCATATCAGCGGTCGCGCTCATTTTACTGGCGATCAACGAATATTATTCCGAACACCCTATCGTCAACCTGAAACTCTTCAAGGACCGGACGTTCACGAGCGGCGTTACCGTGATGTTTTTCGTCTTCCTCAATTTGTTCGGCAGCATCGTGCTGCTGCCGATCTTTTTGCAGATGCTCATGGGGTACACGTCGATGTACGCCGGGCTCGTGCTCGGTCCCGGGGGGCTTGCCACGATGATAGCCATGCCCATAGCGGGAAAACTCGTGAACAAAGTCAATCCGAAACGCATTCTTGCCGTCGGCATCACGATCTGCGCGCTCAGCACGTATATGATGTCGCTTTTTAACGTCACGGCGGACTTCTGGACGTTTGTCTGGCCACGGGTGTTCCTCGGCCTTGGCATGGGGTTCACGTTCATACCGCTTACGACGATGACGCTTTCGCACATCCCCAAGGAGCATATGACCGAAGCGAGTTCCGTGTACAACCTGCTCCGGAACCTCGGCGGAAGCGTGGGGATTGCGTTCGTGACCACGGTCGTCTCACGGCGCGCTCAGTTTCACCAGTCCAGGCTTGTGGAACAGCTGTCCCCGTTTGATCCGGCCTATTCTTTTTTTCATGATAAAATATCGTCCTTTCTGGGGTTACACGGATTGCCGCCCTCCGGCGCCGACAGCGTCATGTACCGGGAACTGGTGAGGCAGGCCACGGCGCTCGGCTTCAACGACGCCTTCCTGACCATCTGTTTGCTCATGATCTGCGTACTTCCCCTGGTATTTTTGATGAAACGGCCGGAGGCGCAAGGAAGCAGTTTGTAGTTCGTAGCTCGTAGTAAGCTCTCGGCCATGAGCTATAAGCTACGAGCTATGAGCTAAGCTTTTTTGGAGAAAGAACACATGGCGCAGCCCTGGCAAACCATCGATCGAATTGATTCCGCGGACGGACTTCTCGAACTGCGCAAGCGGGGGGAGCGCGATTTCCTGATCCTCATCAACGGCCGCGTGCTCATGAACAGCAGCGCGAACCGTTCCGAACTTGCGCTCGGCGAGCGCGCCTGCAAGCCGGTGGCCGTGCATCCGCGTCCGCGCGTGCTGATCGGCGGCCTGGGGATGGGGCTTACCCTGCGCGCCGCGCTCGATGCGCTGCCCGCTTCCGCGCAGATTGTCGTGGCCGAGCTCAACCCGGCCACGGTCACCTGGTGCCGAGGTCCGCTTGCGGGACTTACGAATCACGCTGTTGACGATCCGCGGGTCTCGGTCGTAATCGATGATGTCTCGGCAGTTATCGCAAAGACGACGAAGGTCGGCGCGGATAAATTCGACGCCATTATCATCGACCTCTATGAAGGCCCTCACGCAAAAACAGACGCGAAGAATGACCCATTCTACGGGAGCCGTGCCCTGGAACAGACGGCTGCTGCTCTTTCCGGGGGAGGTATTTTCGCCGTCTGGGGGGAGAACCCCGATGCGGCATTCGAGAAGCGTTTGGCGGCAGCGGGATTCATCGTCGAACGGCTGCGGCCGGGAAGAGGTGGAATGCGGCATGTCGTGTACACGGCGAAGCGGGAAGAAAAGCAGGAGAAGACGCGTTGAAGCGTGGAAGAGTTGATGCGAGAAAGAACGAAGAATTTTACCTTATAAAAAAAGCAGCATGATTTGACGTGAAAAAAGGCGGATCATTTTTCAAGATCGAAGCTATTGCAGGGTGTCGCTTGAATTCATTATCCAAGAACTGACGCACGCCTTTACGGTCCCATCCTTGGGGATGTTTGAAGCCGGTATAGAGCGATAAATCCCCCTCATAAAATGGCTTTTGTTCAATTTCCTCCGCTTCCTGTCCGCAGAGGGGCATATTGAATATCGCAAGGTTCAGGAAACTGATTGCGTCTTTGCGTCTAATAATAAAATCGAGCGTCTTTCGCGCTTCCGCGATTGTCTCAACCGGAGTGCCGAAGAGAAGATAAACATACGTGGCGATTCCGGCTTTGTGAAGGTTCTGTAAAACCCGCGATGCCGTCTCCAAGTCGATTCCCTTCTGCATCTTGTCGAGAACGCCCTGGTCGCCCGATTCCAGACCAAGCTTAAGCATCACGCAGCCGGAACGTTTGAGCTGAATGCAGTAATCTAAATCCGCGAGTTCCGCGCTGATTCTCGCGAAGCCGTACCACGGGACGCCGGGAGGGTCTTCACAAAACGCGCGCATAAGCGCGGGACTGATTGCATTGTCAAGCAGATGCATAAGCCTTGGTTTTGTTTGCTCGATCAAGGAATTGATTTCAGTCATTGCTTGGGGAACGGGAATAGGAACATACGGGTTATCCTCGGCGGTCTCCGGGCAGAAAGAACATTTGTTCCAATAACAGCCGGTCGAGCCGCTGTACGGGAGGATGAAACCGGGCGAAAGATAATCCTGGAGCGGCATTGATTCGTAATCCGGCGCATAGCTGCCTTGTGTCTTGCCGGACGCGTTGAGCAGGTTGAGCAGGGGTTTTTCACCCGGACCCGCTACGAGCTGATCCACGAGTCCGCGAAAAGGGTCCTTCCACCCAGGGTGTTTCATCCAGGAACTGACCAGCCCTCCGCCGAGGACGATTTTCATACCGGGAAATTCTTTCCTGCCGTGACCGATCATGGCGAACGCGCTCAAAGCCTGGCTCAGGTAGTTCAGGGAGAATCCGAGTGTACGAATCCCGCTGTTCGCAAGGATATCTTGAAGCCGTTTCTTGAAATAGGGATAGAACGGGTTTTGTTCCGGGTGTTCGGCAGTCGCGAGCAAATCAGCGCTCTGGACCGGAGATAAGCGCTGAGACTGATAGTCAGCGAGTCCCACGAGCGCTCCGCTTTTTTTCGATGATGCCGCAAGGACCCGGTCCACGTCTTTCACGGCCCTTTTATAGCGGTCAAGGGAATGATAGGTCCGGATGTCCCGGAGCGCGGCGAGGTTGTTGGGAAGATTTTTCACCGCTCTGCGGGTCCAGGTGTCGGAGGCTGTCAGCGGTTGCTTCATTATATAGAGAAGACCCTCAATGTTCGCATCCAGGACCTGGTGAGGGATCGAGTGAGCGGTCAGCGCGCCGGACAGCCGGGCGATTCCGGCAGGCGGCTCGCCGGGCTTTGCAACAGGAGGGTAGATGAGAAGCATGCGACATTATGCCGGATGCGGACCGCTATATCAAGAGCATTCAGTGCGTAAAAAAAAATCTCGCCTCTCGTGGAGGCTTTCTGTATAATAAGCATGCTGAATTTGACGCACATTTCGCAAGCTCGACAGGACGCATATACGCGGGCTCTTCGGAGGTTGCAGTGAAGAAAAATATGAACGCCAAGTATTACC
>JBGPUS010000067.1:0-9229 GCA_041491325.1 Nitrospirota bacterium
ATGCGCCTGTAGCTCAGCTGGATAGAGCGTCGGCCTCCGAAGCCGAAGGTCGTGGGTTCGACTCCCGCCAGGCGCACCACTATGAACGCGGCATAAGCACTTCGGGCTGACCTTTTAAAGAAAAAACCCGGTTCTTTTTTAATTTTGCATTTTATTGTTGCATCCGGTTAAAAACATAAGTATAATACATCCGCTTCGCACTTAAAACTCTCATCTTTTATGGGCCGTTAGCTCAGTTGGTAGAGCAGCTGACTCTTAATCAGCGGGTCGAAGGTTCAACTCCTTCACGGCTCACCATAATAACAACAAGGAGCAGTGGGTAGTCGGCAGGATTCCACGGGTGCACGGGATGCTGCACACTGCTCACTGCTTTCTTTTTATGCAAAGAGCGAGAGTGGCGGAACTGGCAGACGCGCCAGACTTAGGATCTGGTGGGTGACCATGGGGGTTCAAGTCCCCCCTCTCGCACCACATTACGGAATAAAGGTCAAGGCAGCGAGTGATTATGGGTCTCGTCTCAATTTCTTTTTTAATCTCTCGGAGGGGGAATCGTTCATGAAAGTCGTCGTAGAGGATATCAGCCCGGTAAAGAAAAAACTCACTATTGAGATTGAATCCGAATCGGTCGCCAAAGAGATGGACAAAGCCATTGCGGACGTGGCAAAAAAGGCCAAGATCCCGGGTTTTCGTCCGGGAAAGGCGCCGAAGGCCATTGTCGAGAAACACTACGGCGAAGAGGTGCGGTCCGAGGTCATGCAGCGGCTTGTCGCGGACTCCTATATGCAGGCGCTCCAGGACAACGGTCTCAACCCGGTGGAGGCGCCCTCGATCGATAACGTTTCCACGATTGCCAAGGGCGCCCCGCTCAGTTTTTCGGCCACGGTGGAAGTGAGGCCGAAGATCGAACTGGGGACTTACGACGGCATTGAGGTGAAAGAGCATGACCTCGCGGTGACCGACGACGATATGAAACTGACCATGGATCGCCTCCGCGAAATGTACGCGCAGCTCGAGGTGGTCGAAGGCCGGGCGCTGGTGAATGATGATACCGCGATCATCGATTTTGAAGGGTTCCGGGACGGAAAACCCATCGAGGGTGCGAAGGCCTCGGATTATATGCTGACCCTCGGCTCGAACTCGCTCATCCCCGGGTTCGAGGAACAGCTTGTGGGCATGAACCAGGGCGAGACGCGGGAGATCAAGGTCACCTTCCCGGCGGACTACAATAATAAGGAGCTTGCGGGCACGGAAGCTTCGTTCACCATTGCGCTCAAGGAAATTAAAAAGAAGGTCCTCCCCGAGCTGAATGACGAATTCGCCAAGGATCTCGGCGATTACAAAACCCTCGACGAGCTCAAAGCGGGGATCAAGAGCGACCTCGAGATACGAAAACGGAATGAGCTGGCGTCGGAGCAGCGTGAAGAACTCCTCAATAAACTCGTGGAGGCCCACACCTTCGACACCCCGGCCGGCATGGTGGACCGAGAACTTCGGTCCATGGCGCGGCAGCAGGTCCAGCATTTGGCGCGTCGCGGCGAGGATGTGACGAAAGCCTTTGATCTCGCGAAATTCAGCGCGGAGAACAAGGCCCTTGCGGAGAAACGCGTCAAGGGGTTGCTGCTTCTCGACGTGATCGCGGAAAAAGAAAAAATCGAGGTGAGCGAACAGGAACTGAACACGGCGCTCGCCACGATGGCCAAGCAGTCGGGCAAGACCGCGGACGCGGTCAAGAAATACTATGAATCGCTCGATGGCGGCCTTGATAACCTCCATACGTCCTTGGTCCATGAAAAGACGCTTGGTCTCTTGCTTTCAAGGTCAAAGAAGAGCTATAATTAAAACAACACGAACTGAAAAAAGGAGAAGATATGTCTTTGATTCCCATGGTAATCGAGCAGACGAGCCGCGGTGAACGCGCCTACGATATATACTCACGGCTGCTGAAAGACAGGATCATTTTTTTGGGCACGGCCATCGATGACAACGTGGCCAATACGGTGATCGCACAACTTCTCTTCCTCGAAGCGGACGATCCGGACAAAGACATCTATTTGTACGTCAACTCCCCCGGCGGGGTCGTTTCATCCGGGCTCGCCATCTACGACACGATGAACTACATCAAATCCCCTGTTTCGACCATTTGCATCGGCCAGGCGGCAAGCATGGGCGCGTTGCTTCTGGCTGCCGGAACCAAAGGGAAACGCTTCTCTTTGCCGAACTCCCGGATTATGATACATCAGCCCATAGGCGGGTTCCAGGGGCAGGCCACGGACATCGAGATCCATGCCCGGGAAATATTGAAACTTAAAGACACGTTGAACCATATCCTTTCCAAGCATTCCGGCCAGCCGCTCGAAAAAATCAAAGCCGACACGGAACGCGATTTTTTCATGTCGGGAGAAGACGCAAAAGGCTACGGCATTGTCGACGAGGTCATCGCGAAGAAGGTGTCGCGCCATATCAAGGAGAAGTAGACCTATGACCGAAAAAAAAGAACATACTACAACCCCTCTTAAATGCTCGTTTTGCGGCAAAGGGCAGGAAGAGGTAAAGAAGCTAATTGCAGGCCCCTCGGTCTTTATCTGTAACGAATGCGTCGATCTCTGCAACGAGATCATCGCGGAGGAATGGGAAGAGACAAAAGAGGCCAAGATCCCGCGCCTGCCGAAGCCCGCGGAAATCAAGCGCACGCTGGACGAGTACGTAATCGGCCAGGAGCGCGCTAAGAGAATCCTTTCCGTGGCCGTCCATAATCACTATAAACGCATCGACATCCGCCACGAGATAGGCGATGAGGTGGAGCTTCAAAAGAGCAATATCCTGCTCATCGGTCCCACGGGAGTAGGAAAGACGTTGCTGGCCCAGACACTGGCGCGGATCCTCGATGTGCCGTTTACGATCGCGGACGCTACCACGCTGACCGAGGCGGGGTACGTGGGCGAGGACGTGGAAAACATCATCCTCAAACTTCTCCAGAACGCCAACTACGACGTGGAGCGTGCGCAGCGCGGCATCGTCTATATCGACGAAATCGATAAAATCAGCCGCAAGTCCGAAAGCCCGTCGATCACGCGCGATGTCTCGGGAGAAGGCGTGCAGCAGGCGCTGCTCAAGCTTATTGAAGGAACGGTTGCGAGCGTCCCTCCGCAGGGCGGACGGAAACATCCTCACCAGGAATTCATCCAGGTGGACACGAAGAACATTCTGTTTATCTGCGGCGGCGCATTTGTCGGCGTCGAGACGATCATCGAGCAGCGCGTCGGAAAGAAAACCATGGGGTTCGGCGCGGACATCCAAAGTAAAGCAGAACGGAAGCTGAGCGAGACGCTTGCCGTTCTCCAGCCGGAAGACCTCCTGAAGTACGGGCTCATACCGGAATTTATCGGCCGCATGCCGGTGGTGGCGACGCTCGAAGAGCTGGACGAACATGCGCTGATCGAGATTCTGACGAAGCCGAAAAACGCGCTCATCAAGCAATACCAGAAGCTGCTCTCGCTCGAGGGCTGCAAGCTGCGCTTTACCGATGACGCGTTGAATGCAATTTCGAAAAAAGCGATTACCCGCAAGACGGGCGCGCGCGGTCTTCGCGCAATTCTCGAGGACGTGATGCTGAACGTCATGTATGATGTGCCGTCTCAGCCGGGGATCAGGGAATGCGTGGTCAACGCGGACGTGATCAGCGAAGGCGCTGAGCCGCTCCTTATTTACGAAAAAATAGCGTAACGTCGGGCGCGAGCGAATAGAGATTAAGGATTTTGAGGATAGTTCCCAAAGTGCTTAATCTCTATTTTCTTATTCTCTCCTAACCCCATGAAAATACTCTCTGCCGAATTCGTCATCAGTGCCGCGGCGCCCAAACAATTCCCCATCGACAAAAAGCCGCAGATCGCCTTTGCGGGACGGTCGAACGTCGGCAAATCATCGATCATCAATTCATTGCTGCATCGGAAAAATCTCGTCAAGACCAGTTCTACTCCTGGTAAAACCCAGCTTATAAATTTTTTTACGATCAACGAGCGCTTTTACTTCGTCGATCTGCCGGGATACGGATACGCCCGGGCCCCGGAGGCCGTGACTGACACGTGGGGGCCGCTGATCGAGGGGTATTTGAAGGACACCCCCGGCCTGGTTGCCGTGGTCGTGCTTCTCGACAGCAGGAGGGTCCCTGACGAACGCGATAAACACCTGATCGCGTGGCTTCAGCAATACAGTGTCCCCGCGATTTATGCCCTGACCAAGATTGACAAGCTGAATCAGCAGGAGGCCGAGCGCGCCCGCAAGACCATAGGGGCCGCGTTGGACATCAATGCGCTGCTGCACACCTCTGCGAAGAGCGGGCAGGGGATCAAGGAACTTTTGGGACGGATTGGGCTTGCTCTGCATGCCGATTGAACCACGCACAAACGTTTCAGCACGAACCACAACCGACGCTTTTGAAACCACGGGTTCTGCTTCGCAGAACACACAGATAAACACTGATAAAAAAATATAAACTTCGCATGTAGTTTCAAAATACAGACCCTGAATAAGATATAATTTCCTCAAGGGGATATACCATGGAATTTATAAAAGATTTGACGGGTTCAATGCTTTGGGCCACGGTGCTCAGTCTTGTCCTTTTCATCGGCAGTATCATCGCGATCGGCGTTTTCTCAAAAAAATCGGCACAGTTGAAACAGATCGGCGCCGGTTTGAAGCTTATCGTCTTTTTTATCGCGGTCCAGGTTTTCCTCCGTCTCGGCGCGGCCGAGTATCACCCGCGTATCTCGCGGCAGCTTGATTTTATCTCCTGGCTGGTCTTTACCTTTGCCGCGCTCCGCCTCGGTCTCTATCTCTACGGCGACCTCTTTGTCGTCAGATGGAAACGGGGCAGCTTTCCCGCGGCCTTCAAGAACATCATCACGGCGGCAGTCATCGTGGTCGTGGCCCTCGCCCTGCTCAAGGAAATCCTGAACATCAATGTCACCTCGCTTATCGCTACGACCACCGTGCTGACCGCAACTATCGGCCTGGCGTTCCAGAGCACCCTGGCCAATATGCTGGCCGGTCTCACGATACACCTCGAAAAACCGCTGAAACAAGGTGACTGGATCTCGGCCGGGGGGCACGAGGGCCGTGTTATGGATATAACCCTTCGCTCGACGCGTATTATGACGATCGAGCAGAACGAGGTTTTCATACCGAACAGCAAAGTGCTGAGCGAGGCAGTCGTGAATTACAGCCTTCCGAATACGGTCCAGGTCAGAAAACTGACCGTGGGCGTGAGCTACGATGTTCCGCCGAACAGGGCCACGAACGCGATGAGAGAGGTTCTGTCATCCGTGCCGCGCGTGGTGAAGACTCCCTCGCCGCTCGTGCGCGTGACCAATTACGGAGACTTCGCCGTACATTACGAACTCCGGTATTCAATAAACGATTTTTCCTCCCACGTCGAGATTGAAGCGGAAATCATGAGCTTGCTCTGGTATAAATTCAAAAGGAGCGGGATCAATATTCCGTACCCCATGAGACACATCGAGGTAAAGCAGCTTACGCCGGAGACGCAGCGCGCCGATAAGATGCGCTGGACCGATGAGCTTACGGGCCTTATGGAAAAAGTAGAAATATTGTCTCCCCTCAGCAAAACCGAGCTCGAAAAACTAATAGAGAGATTGAGTGTAAAGACGTATGCGGCGGGAGAAGTTCCGGTCCGGCAGGGAGAGGCGGGCAATTCTTTCTATATCATCAAAAGCGGCAGGGTGGACGTTGTCGTGGAGAACGTCCCCGGCGAGTCCGCCATCGTTGCCACGCTCGGCACGGGTAATTTTTTCGGCGAAATGAGCCTGCTCACCGGGGCGGTTCGCACCGCCAGTATCCACGTGAAAGACGATGCTGAGTTTATTGTTATCGATAAGGACAGTTTCAGTTCGACCCTCATCAACAATCCTTCCATTGCGGAGACCCTGAGCCATATCCTGTCCGAACGGCAGGCGGGACTTGAAGCGGGACGGGAAAAGCTGGATGCCGCCGCGCTCGCGCACCGTAAAAAGGACGTAAAAGGCAGGATGCTCGCCAATATCAGGGATTTCTTCGGGCTGAAAAAATAGGAATGTTACACGGAAAAGGGTGATCGCCTACCGCGTGATCTCCGTGCCTACGCCAGCTTCGGTGAAGATTTCGAGCAGCAGGGCATGCGGCACCCGGCCGTCGATAATATGGACTTTGGAACAGCCCGCATCGAGGGCTTGGAAAGAAGACTTGGTTTTCGGAAGCATACCCCCGGCAATCACGCCTGAAGCAATGAGGTCCTCGACGTTCTTTTTGTTCAGCGCGGGAATGAGCTTCTTGTTTTGGTCGAGAATGCCGGCCTGGTCCGTGAGCAGGATGAGCTTTTCCGCCTTAAGCGCTCCGGCCACCGAGCCGGCCACCAGGTCGGCGTTAATGTTATAAGTTTCTCCGTTGCCGCCTACTCCCACCGGTGCGATCACCGGGATGAAGCCGCCTTCTTCGAGGGCCACGAGGGCGCCCGGCCGAACTTCCCGCACCTCGCCCACAAGCCCCAGGTCAATGATCTCGGGTTCTCCCGTCTCCTCGGACTTTTTCGTCAGCATCATCTTGCTCGCCTGGATAAGCCCGCCGTCCTTGCCCGTAAGCCCCACGGCTTTCCCGCCCGCCTGATTGATAAGGTTTACGATCTCCTTGTTCACCTTGCCGCCCAGGACCATCTCAACAATGTCCATGGTTTCCTCGTCGGTCACTCGCTGGCCGGAGACGAAGGTGGATTTCTTCCCCATGCGTTCCATGATTTTGCCGATCTGCGGACCGCCGCCATGGACAATAACGGGGTTGATGCCGATGTATCGCATGAGCACGATGTCCTGCGCGAACCCCTTCTTCAGGGCCTCGTCAATCATCGCGCTCCCCCCATACTTGATCACGAAGGTCTTTCCTCGGAAGGCCTGGATATAGGGCAGGGCCTCGACAAGGATTCTTGCTTTTTCGATCAGTTTTTCCATGAAAACCTCAGAACACCATTTTGCCACGAAGACACGAAGTCTCTAAGGTATTCTTAGTATCTTAGTGCCTCGGTGGCGAAAAATTATAGTATATACCGGCTCAGGTCTTCGCTTTTTACGATGTCGCTGAGCCTTTCGCGCACCTGATCCGCGGTGATGCCGACTTTGGATCCTTTTTTCTCGGGTGCGTCGAAGGATATTTCATCGAGAAGCCGTTCCATGACCGTGTGAAGCCTGCGCGCTCCTATGTTTTCCGTGCGCTCGTTCACCTTAGCCGCGATATCGGCGATCTCCTCGATTGCGTCGGCTGAAAAACTGAGTGTTATCTCTTCAGTTGCCAAGAGCGCAATATTTTGTTTGATGAGCGCGTTTCGCGGTTCCGTCAAAATACGGATGAACTCCGCCTTGCCGAGGGAATCGAGCTCAACCCGTATGGGAAATCTGCCCTGGAGTTCCGGTATCAGGTCCGACGGTTTTGCCACATGAAACGCGCCCGCTGCGATGAAAAGTATGTGGTCGGTCTTTACCGGCCCGTATTTCGTCGTGACGGTCGAGCCTTCGACGATAGGCAGGAGGTCGCGCTGGACCCCCTCGCGGGAAACATCGGGGCCATGCGTTTCGCGGCCCGCGACTTTATCGATCTCGTCGAGGAAAACGATTCCGGATTGCTCCACGCGCTCAAGGGCCTCCTTGGTCACTTTGTCCATATCGATCAGCTTCGCGGCCTCCTCCTGCGCCAGAAGCCGCTGCGCGTCGGGCACCTTCAGCTTGCGTTTCTTGGTTTTTTCGGGAAGGAGCCCTCCGAGCATTTCCTTGAGGTTCATCTCGATTTCTTCCATGCCGACATTTGAAATGATCCCGAACGGCATGACCTTTTCCCTGGTTTCCAATTCCACGGTCCGGTTGTCGAGTTTCCCGTCACGCAACTGCTGTCTCAGCTTCTCGCGCGTGCTCACCTGTTGTTCCTGCTGTTCCTCGGTCGGCGCTTCCAGCCCCGGCGAAGTTCTCGGCAACGGCAACAGGAGATCGAGGAGATGCTCTTCAGCCATGGCCTCGGCTTTTTCCCTGACTTGTTCGGTCAGCTCGGTCTTGACCATGTTGATGCCGATCTCGGTGAGATCGCGAATAATGGAATCCACGTCGCGGCCCACGTAGCCCACTTCCGTGAACTTCGACGCCTCAATTTTGAGAAAGGGCGCCTGAACGAGTTTTGCGAGCCTGCGCGCGATCTCGGTTTTCCCCACGCCCGTGGGACCGATCATAATAATGTTTTTGGGCATGACCTCGTCACGGAGTTCTTCCGGCAGCCGCTGTCTTCTCCAGCGGTTCCGGAGAGCAATGGCGACTGCGCGCTTCGCGTTGCGCTGGCCGATCACGTACTTATCAAGTTCTTCGACGATCTGTCGCGGGGTAAGCGTGTCCTTCAAATAAACCTCCGGGAATTGCAGGGTCCAGGGACCAGGGTTCAGGGTTCAGAAAACCCTATTGTTTCGCTTCCTGTCCATGACTCTTGAACCTGCAGTTACAATTCTTCTATCGATATTTCCCTGTTCGTGTAGATGCATATATCGGCGGCGATCTTGACAGCTTCTTCGACGATTTTACGCGCGTCTAGGGTCGTGTGCTCCGCAAGCGCCCGGGCTGCGGCAAGGGCATAGGGACCACCCGAGCCGATGGCGGCAATTCCGTCCTCGGGTTCGATTACGTCGCCGTTTCCGGAAAGGATAAACGTACGCTCATCGTCCGCCACGATCATAAGCGCTTCGAGCCTCCGGAGAATCTTGTCGGTTCGCCAGTCCTTGGCGAGCTCCACGGCTGCCCGCGTAAGGTTGCCGTGATACTGTTCGAGCTTACTCTCGAATTTTTCGAAGAGAGTAAACGCGTCGGCGGTCGCGCCGGCAAAGCCTGCAAGAATTTTGTCATTGTACATCTTGCGCACTTTTTTGGCGTTATGCTTCATTACCGTGGCCCCGACCGTTACCTGTCCGTCGCCGGCAATCGCGGTTTTCGCATTCCGCCTCACCGCGAGAATCGTTGTTGCATGCATGGTCGTCAGTTCGTTCATGTTCATTTCCGTCCTTGCTCTATCCAGCTTTTTTCCTGGCCCCTGGCACCTGGCCCCTGGCCCCGGCTTTCCTCGCCTTCGGGTGGGCCTTGTCATACGTTTCCATGAGCGAGTCGAGGTTCAGGTGCGTGTACTGCTGCGTCGTCGAAAGGCTCGCATGTCCGAGAAG
>JBGPUS010000068.1:0-9050 GCA_041491325.1 Nitrospirota bacterium
GGTTTCGGGAAGCGAAAGATTCTCTCCCTCGCTTCGCGCTATATCCGCGATCGAACGCAGCATCACGGCCGTAGAGATCGGCAGTTCTACCGGCAGCGCAAGCAGGCCGAAGGCGCCTCCTGCCGCGCCGCAGAACGCGGCCGCGAATGTATGAAGCGCTTCCGAGGACGGGCCGGTCTTGTTCTTCATGCTTGAAACGGCAACCCGAAGGGCCTTTTCCAGGGCTGCGCGCGCGGCTGACTGGACTTTCTCGGACCAGGCGACCGGCAAAAGGCCGAACCCTTTTTCTATCGGCGCTCCCAGGAGATTGATGATTTTCGCGGCGAGTCCCGGGTTTTCAAGAAGGCCCTTGGCGCGCGTCAATTCCACGAGATCCGCTGGTGCGATTTCCATTGTATTCTCCGATGTTTGAGCCGCGAAAACACCAACAGAGCAGTAATTTAAAAACATAAATTACTGATTTTATTTTTCATCTGCGTTCATCTGTGTTTATCTGTGGTTACCCTGGTTCCACCGCCTTTTCAGGATAAAGGCTTGCTGCCCGCATCCGGTTTCCTGACTGCCGACGCCGAAAGCATGACACTCGCCAGGACCGCAAGTCCCGCGCCCATGCCAAAGGCCGCTCCGGCTCCAAACGTTTGCCATACAAGACCGAAGAGCAGAGAAGCAGGAAGCGCGCCGAGTCCCACGACGAGATGGTAAAGTCCGAAGGCCGACCCGCGCAAATGGGCAGGCGCGAAATCGGCGACGAGCGCTTTCTCAACACCTTCGGTCAACCCGAAGTAGACACCGTACACGGCAAACAGCGCCCAGGCCTGCCAATGACTGTCCGCAAAAATAAAGCCCGCATACACCAGAGCATATACGATCCAGCCGACCACAATGACCTTCTTCCTGCCGATGCGGTCGGATACGATCCCTCCGGGTACTGAGAAACCCATCTTAACGATATGGAGCGCCACCCAGATCGCGGGAAGGAGCGCCACGGGTACGCCGAGTTGCTGGGCGCGCAACAGGAGGAACACATCCGAGGAATTTCCGAGCGTGAAGATAAGCACGATCAGCAGGTACTTCCGGAAGTCCGTGGACATCTCGGCCAGGGCGGACCGGAAATTAAAGCTGGCCGGCGCCACGGAACGGGGCGTCGGGGCTTGTTGCTCCCGAAGTCCGAAGAGGAGCAGAAGCACCGCGAGCAATCCTGGAATGAACGAGAGCAGGAATATGGTCCTGATATCATCGTGTAAAACCAGGAGCAGTCCCGTTGCGATAAGCGGTCCTATGACGGCGCCGCTATGGTCCATGGCCCGGTGAAAGCCGTAGGCCTTGCCGCGAAATTCCGGGGGGGTCGAGTCGGCGATGATCGCATCGCGGGGCGAAGTCCGGAGCCCCTTGCCCACGCGGTCCGAGAACCGGAGCGTGAGCACCTGAAACCATGAGGAGGAAAGCGCGATCAGCGGCCGAATGACGTTCGAGATAGAATATCCGGCTACGATCCAGACCTTGCGGCGCCTGGTGCTGTCGGAAACATATCCGGAATAGAGCTTCAGCAGGGCCGCGGTAGATTCCGCGATCCCTTCGATGATCCCAAGGGCCGCGGGCCCCGCTCCCAGCACAACGGTGAGAAACACCGGCAGAAGCGGATAGATCATCTCCGATGCGCCGTCGTTCAGCAGGCTAACAAACCCGAGGATAACGACATTCCGGGAGAGGCCTTTGCGCCAGCCTGATGCGGCCGGAGGTGTCTTCGTTTCGGTCATAATGGTATCGACTTTACCTGATTTGCGCGATTTTTTCAACCCGAATCGAATACGGTCCTTGCTTCCGTAAATGCGAAATGCGCGGGAATGCCCGAAAAAAT
The DNA here is from genome assembly GCA_041491325.1 of Nitrospirota bacterium. Lineage (GTDB taxonomy): Bacteria > Nitrospirota > UBA9217 > UBA9217 > UBA9217 > JBAZLV01. The sequence continues at coordinate 1,859 of JBGPUS010000068.1, forward strand.
AAAAAAAGCGTAAAATAACTTGATTCTCCGCTCCAGTTGTTATACTATCGCGTCGGTAGCTTAGAATTCATGGAGGGAACGAGATATGCCGAACGTCGTGAGACCTGAAAAGGTCGAGACTGTGGAGAAACTCACAAAGTATATAGACGAACTCTATAAGAAAAACCAGTATGAAGAAATTATTCTGGCCATCGGCATGCACTCCCTGCTCATCGACATGCAGAACACGCTGACCGACCAGGCGAGCCGGTACCGCTATGTATTGGGGCTGATAAAAGACCGGATCCGTAACCGCATGGGCCAGACGTACGCGGCCTGGTATCGTAATTTTCCGATGCTCATGGATGGGCTGGTTTCCGCCAATCGGCTCGTCATTGACAAGTCGTGCGCCGACGTCCTCGGATCATACCGCGCGGCATTCGGCCCCTTTAAATCCCTGGAAGATTTTTATTCCTGGGCGCTCGTAACCGATCGAAGGCTGACACTGGATAAGATCGTTAGATATATAGAGAAGACTGTGGAGCTGCAGGGGGGACATTAATCAGATAGGAACAAATTTTTCTCGATGGGAAGAAAAATCAAAAACTTTTTTTGACTGGATAACGGGATTTACAGGATGGTTGAAGCTTTAAATCAGATTATCCCGTAATCCTGTCAAAGATTTCCGCTCCGGTTTATCCGGGTTAGGAAAATAAACTCGAATAACCACATAGCAACTCCAAACGGTACGGAACTTGGAATTCCGCGTTTGGATATTATTTGTAATTTGTGCTTTGTAATTTTAAATTTGGTATTTGCTCCATTACCTCTTCAACCGTAATCCCCCTCATGCATTGCACATCGTCACACGCGCGCTTAAAACACGGCGAACACCCCGTCCCGGTTCTCACGACGATATGTAACGGTCCATAGGGCCCGGTCCTCCAGGGCGCTGTCGGTCCGAACAAAGCCAGGACCTTTGTCCCCGCGGCGGCGGCGAGATGCATGGGGCCGGTATCGGTCGTGATGAACAGGTCCGAGAGCGACGCAAGCGCGGCCAACTCCTTAAGCGTGGTCTCCCCTGCCCAGTTCACGGCTTTCCCGGTCATCATCGAAACGATACGATCGTTCACACCACGGTCATCCGGGCTCCCCGTGAAGACCACAACGGCATTTTTCTCTTTTACCAGCCTGTCCGCCAGTTCCGCAAAATTCCGCTCCGGCCAAAGTTTGGTCTTCCACCGCGCCACCGGGTTTATTGCCACAAGCGGACGCTCCTGTTTCCGTATGGCTGCAAGCCTCTGTTTCATAAGCCCTCGCTCACGTTCTATGGGCAGCGTGCAGGCTGAAGACGGTTCCTTCGAACCGAGATACCGTGCCACGTCGAGATACCGCTCGAGCGCGTGTTTCTCTATATTATAGGCCGGAAGACGCTCATTCAAAAACAGGTAAGAAAGCTCGCGGGTACGGTCGAATCCGATCTTCCGCGCTGCGCGGGCAAGGCCGATGAGCAGCCCGCTTTTAAAAAGCCCCTGGAAGTCAACGGCAATATCATAGCGGCGGCTTCGGAGTTCCCGGATAAACCGGCTGATGCCCCCGAGGCCTTGAGCAAACGTGGCCGGGTTCCGGAGCATACGGAGCCATGCCTTTCTGCGCGAGACCAGGAGCGTATCGATGAGTGGATGGCCTTCAAGGATGCCCGAGGCCGCCTCTTCCACAAGCCAGGTGATCTTGGCGCCCGGATGGATTTTTTTAATCGCCTCGAGTGCGGGGAGGGTCTGGACCACGTCGCCGATTGCGGAAAGCTTGATAATCAGAATGTTCATATCCATGTCGGGGCAATCATAATACTTCCCGCGGGGACAGTCAATACCGAAACAGGAAGAAATCTCGCAAAAAGTCAATTTTCACACGGAGGCACGGAGAACACAAAGAAAAGCCTATTTCAAATAAAAGATTGTATCCTTTGTGACGTCGTGGCTCAGTGTGGCCCGGTTCTTGGCCATTGTGTGAGATCAGACTTCTTACGAATTCATCATTATTTAGAGTTCAGTATTTCCCAATTAAAATGTCCCTGTTCCTCTCAAGGAGCTGCTTTCCCCATCAAAGAGTCCGTGATGACCTTCATGCGAAAGCTCAGCAGTTTTAAGATTTTATCATCTTCCCGGGTGCGCTTCGGCATGGTTTCGAGCCGCGTTATCTCCCGCGCAAGGTCCACGGGACGGTACAAAACAATTTCTCCGACCTTGTCGCGCAGCGTCCAGGTCGGACGGAATTCCGCCCGTACGATCGAGGTTTTCCCCTTTTCCCTGACCGCGAAAATGTTCAATATGATCCCATCGCCCCGGAGCGCTCGTGCGTGTTCCTTGTTCTCGTGCGTTATTCCCTGGTTTTGGCTTGAGATGAAATTCCCCAGGCTGAAGGCGACCAGTCCCTGCCGTCCGTTTCGCGCAGTAAGAGACTCAACCGGTTGCAGCACGTGCGGGTGATGGCCGAGAATGACGTCTGCTCCCGCCTCGACCAAATCCGAGGCCGCCCGCCTCTGCCAAGCCGTCGGGTTTGTCCTATACTCGTCACTCCAGTGCAGCGATACCACCACAAGGTCGGCTGAGGTCCGCGCCTTCCGTACGGCTTCCGTGGCATGGGCAAGGTCGTCTTCGGACTCCGGCCTCAGGATGTTCACCCGGGGACCGTTCTTTTTGCGGGGCAAGCGCTGATTCGTGCCGTAGGTGTAGCCCAGGAAAGCGATGGTGACGCCGCGAATGGTCGCCGTAGTCGCGCGCTCCGCTTCAACCTGCGTCCTTCCCGCTCCCGTGTACCGTATCCCCGCGGCCTCAAGGTTATCGATGGTCCGTATCAAGCCGTCCGGTCCGGCGTCCATGGCATGGTTGTTCGCTATGGATACGATCCCCACTCCTGCTTTTTTGAGCGCCGCGAGCAGGTCCGGCCGGGCATTAAACTTCGGGTATCCGGACACCGGGACGGTATGATCCACGGTCGTTTCCAGGTTTGCGAAAGCAATGTCCGCTGAAATAAGGTCAGAGACGACTTTTTCGAACAGGAGCCCGTAGCTGTCTTTTTGGCCGACAACAACGCTCTGGATAGAGAGCGGCATCATAACGTCACCGATCGCCGCGATGACGAGCTCTGTTCGTTCCTCCCGCGGCGGCTGCCGTGGCGCGACCTCGGACTGCCGGGCGCACGTTGACAAAAAAAGCAGCGCGAACAGAATGGAAAACCCAGCGCTCATCTGTTTCAGTAGGCAGCATATGCTCATGGGCAGGTCTCGAAACACCTTTAGGTCCTCGCGTAAGCGGCAACGCCTCTACGTTTTTGCGATTATTTCACACTTTCCCATTGCGGTCAAGCTGAAGTACGGCAGTCCCGTTTTGTTTTTTATGGTTTTTATAGTTTTTTAACTTGCATTTTACCTGTTTTTTGCTACAATTTTTACGGTGTCGACCTCCAGGGGCATGACGTCACGTTATCAGCTCGGCCCCATCTCTGCACGCGCGATGCGGAGTGATGATACATAAGAATGCCTGCTTTCTAAACAGGAACGTTTAACTTTCCGGAGGAGGTTTTCCATGCCCAAAAAAGCAAAAAGCAAAGCAAAAAAGTCCGCTTCCCGAAAACCGGCAAAGAAAAAAGCAGCAAAAAAATCCCTCAAGAAAAAAACAGCTAAAAAGAAAGCTCTGAAAAAAACAATACAGAAAAAAACGACAGTCAAAAAAAAGGCAAAGAAAAAAACAATACCAAAGGCCAAACCAGTCCATAAAAAACGTCCTCTCGCTCCTCAGCAGCCAATAATCGAACCCGGGCCGCCGATCGTGGTTGGACAGCCCATAGAAGAGCCGATGGAGCTTGAAGAAGCCGTTGGCGTCGTAACCCATTATTATAGTCATCTCAGCGTTGCTATCATCCAACTCAACAAAGGCGCGCTCAAGACCGGGGATTCCATCCATATCAAGGGCATCACCACGGACTTTACCCAGCCGGTGGAATCCATGGAATACGAGCACCAGCACATCGACCAGGTTACCGCAGGCCAGAGTTTCGGCCTCAAGGTCAAGGACCATACGCGGCAGCACGATATCGTGTATCGAGTCAGGTAGGGGCCTCTTTTCCGAAAGAAATAAAAAATCATGGCCGTCAGCGCAGGTATCAGCGCCTGCGCTGATTTTTTTTGAATCAGTCGCGATAAAGAACTAAAAGGAGCCGCTATCCCCACTATACACGGCAACATAACCGGCCTCGGGCCTGCGGAAGTAAAATTGCTTGAACGGCTCTACCGCAGAAAAACACCTTCCGCAGTCGTCCTGACACCCGAGGTCGCCCGCGCCTTGACCGAGGCTTCAGCCGCCATCGGCAGACAAGTAGGCCTCATCATGGACCGCGCGGGAAACATCCGCAATGTTCTTGTCGGCACAAACAAGGACATCCTCATCCCTGATCTCTCGGAACACCGGCTCGGCTCCAAGCGGTTGCGCGGAGTCAGGTTCATCCACACCCACTTAAAGGACCAACCGCTGAACCAGGAAGACTTGACGGACCTTGCTCTTCTCCGGCTCGATATGATTGCCGCGCTCGTGGCGCGCCCCGACGGCCTTCCGGGTACTATTTCAATTGCCTATCTCATTCCGCCTAATCCCGAGGAAAAGCTCTATGAGTTAGTGCCGCCTCAGTCGGTGCACGCCATAGCGCTGGACGCAGCCGAATTCATCGCTGACATCGAACGCCAGATGGAACGCGCCCAGGCCGCGACCGAGGTTGCGAAAAAGGACCGCGCCATCCTTGTCAGTGTTTCGAAAAAGAGTAAACAGGAACAGGAAGAATCCATCGAGGAGCTCAAGGAACTCGCGCGGACGGACAAGATTACCGTACTCGACACCGTAATCCAGCGGCCGCATGACATCAATGCGAAATATCTCCTCGGTCAGGGCAAACTGAAGGAGATGATCATCCGTTCCCAGCAGCTCGGCGCGGACCTGATCGTGTTTAACCAGGACCTGACTCCGGCCCAGGTCAAGGCCATCGGAGACGTCACCGAGATGCGCGTAATCGACCGCACGCAGCTCATCCTCGACATCTTTGCGCGGCGGGCGCACAGCGGCGACGGCAAAGTGCAGGTAGAGCTGGCCCAGCTCAAGTACCGCCTGCCGAGACTGTCGGAACGTTCAACCGCCCTCTCACGCCTGACCGGCGGCATCGGCGGACGCGGCCCCGGAGAAACGCGGCTGGAGATCGACATGCGCCGCGCGCGCGACAAGATACGGAGACTGGAGAAGCAGCTTGATGCGCTGGGGCATGCGAGGGACCAGCGCAGAGAACGCCGCATTCAGAGCGAGATTCCCATCGTCTCGATCGCGGGTTACACGAACGCGGGCAAGTCCACGCTCTTTAATGCCCTGACGAAATCCGAGGTCAAGGCCGAGGACCTGCTCTTTGCAACGCTGGATACGGCCACGCGCAGGCTCCGCTTCCCAAGGGACCGCGAGGTCGTCATCACCGATACCGTGGGATTTATTCAAAACCTGCCGAAAGACCTCTTAGGGGCTTTTCGCGCCACGCTTGATGAGATGCAGGACGCCGACCTGATCCTGCACGTTGTGGACATCAGCAATCCCCGATTTGAGCAGCAGATGGAGTCAGTGCAAAAACTGCTGAACGAAATCGGGCTGGACCATATCCCCCAGCTCGTCGTATTCAACAAAGTCGACCTGGTGAACCCGCTCTGGGCACGGGCCATCGCAAGCAGGTTTAATGGAGTGACCTGCTCGGCCACCAACTCCGGCTCGTTCGGCGCCTTGCTGACGGAGATTGAAAAGAGAGTATGGCCGGATGAAAAAAACGCAGCTCTGAAGGCACGGACCGATAGTTCAGAATAATTTCAAAGGCGGCTTCCGTAAGGAGTTCCGATGCGAAAACGCAGAGTGATCTTATATGATGATGAAATCAATGTGCTGAATGTCATAAAGGACTATTTTACCTTGCGGGGCTATGAGACGCTGGCGTATCAGCGGCCCGTGGTCTGCCCTTTTCATGACAGCGAAGAACACTGTACCGCCGCCACCCCCTGCGCCGATATCGTCATGACTGACTTCAATATGCCATTTATGAACGGTATTGAACTGCTCAAGGCCCAGTCCCGGAGAGGATGCAAGGTGCCTGCCGAAAACAGGGCGCTCATGTCCGGGTATATCGAGAAAACCTCCCGGGACCTCGCCGATCTGCGCTGCGTGTTTTTTAAAAAACCGTTTTCGTTCCGGGAAATTTCGCGATGGCTCGACGAACGTGAAAAAACAATGGATTTGTCGCGACAACTAACGTCGATGCGGAAAGAAGCGCGCTTCGAAAGCAACGAAGAAATAACATACGTCATGGCTCATCAGGAAAAAGTACAGACAGGCCTCGCGGTAAATACCAGTCTTTCAGGAATTTGCTTGAAATTCAGCACTCCTGCCGAGCCGGGGCAGACCGTTATCCTCCGGCCTGACGTTCCAAAGACCTCGCGGACAGCATCCATTCGGTGGGTGCGGCCTGCGGGAGACGGCTTCTACATGGCCGGTTTGCAATATGCATGATCTTAAAAAGAGCAGTTGGACACTGAAGAACCGGATAAACATATGATAAAGGCGGATAAATCCTGAAACAAAGCTTTCTCCTTTTGGGTGAACCGATAAACAAAAAAAATCCGCTGTCATCGGGTCTTTATCCGCTTTTATCCGCTTGCGCCCAGCGCTTACGAGCCTGCACCAACGCTTATGAGTGCGAAGCGCGAATGTGGGGTGTGTACGCGAGTGCAGGGTGTGTCAAATGCCGTTTTTAGGATGATTACGTTCTCTGCCCTCTTTACAAGACTGCCGTCATAACCATGCTTTATTTTCTCCCGGCGGTCACAAAGCCCTTGCTTATGCAGCAAAGTGCAGTTTTATGCAAGTAGCAAATCTTTAACGCTGCTAAGAAACTCATCTTGTCTCAAAAAATATTTCTTGTTTGTTGAGCCTCCCCTTCAAGCCTAAACAATTTGTGCTAAAATTGTTAAAACCGTCCGCGGACGGTCCGCTTTGCCGAAAAGACAATGACAAGGAGGTGAGAACGAAAGAATTGCCCTATTGTGATTCAACAGTGCTGTAAGGCGCGGTCCAACCAAAAAACAATCTTGAAAGGAGCTCACTATGGTTAAGAAAATCATTATGTCAATCGTCATTAC
>JBGPUS010000069.1:0-8855 GCA_041491325.1 Nitrospirota bacterium
CCCACGGTTGAGAAGTAGGGTAGCCCCCTGCTCGCAATATCAACCTCAACTTCCACCGGGTACGCGTCGATGCCGAGTACCGCCGAGCTGATGACCTTCGAGAGCATGAGGGCTCCTTGGGGAAACGTAAATAGATACTATCGCTTGAGAGAGTAAGAGAAGAATCGACTTACCTATCTGATTTCTATTTCTTAGCCGGAAAGTCTAAGTCTTTGACACTGATAACGGCGGATAAGAACCTATGAAAAATCATGATACTTCATATTTTTATCAGTGTAAATCCGTGTCAAAGAATCTGACGTTTATTAAATAGTCTATCCATCTTGCAAAGAATTCGATTCGTAACTGATTATTGTGGTGAGAGAATAGCAGAGACGGGGCTTGGATGTCAAACGGTAATTACTGCTCGAATCGCGTCACAAACGCGCCGATGAACCGCATGTTTCGCACGTATTCAGAAAAAGGGACCTCTTTTACGACGCCGCCGTTGGGCGTGCCCCATTGGTTCTTGCTGCCAGCCGCGTGGATCAGGTAGGGCTTGCCGGATTTCAGCCGGACGATCGAGAGGTGCGCCACAATCTCCTCGACCACGCGCTTCTTCGGGTCCTTGACCCAGTAGATGATGTCGCCGTCTTCGAGTTTTTTCTGGAGCGCACTGGTGGTCAGGCTGTTTTTCGGCAGAATGTCGACGATCTCGCGTCCCCGCGAGCCCGGGAGCGCCATGGTCGCGCCCAGGAACGAGGTAATGTTCTTGCCCCACTTGCCGCTCATAACCATGTCCTCGCCGTACTGGAACCGCTCGTCGTAATTAACAACGAGGCCGGCGGCGAGCTTGCCTTTCGTCAGGAACCTGAGCGAGAGCGCTTTGTCGACCGCCTCGCCCGGCGCGCTGCTTTGAGCAAGCTCTACCGAGCGAAACGTGTGATACATGCAGTCGACTTTTTCGTCCGCGATGATGCGGTTCGAGCGGACATAGAGCCCGAGCGGATCGGTGTCGTAGGGAGTGCCGATGAAACGCCCCGCCCAATACGCAATGCGTTTTCCCAGGGGGAGTTTCGCCGCGCGCGCCTGGGCCAGGAATATCTCGTCCGCCTGCATCTCGGACATCTTCTTTTTCTCCGCCGGTCCGCCGCCCGCGATCCTGAGTTCGTACTGGAGCGAATTCGCGAACCGCCGGTCGTAAATTCCCGCAACATGCACCGCGCCCTTCTTCGCCGTCTGGAGGAAACGGCCGTTGCCCAGATACAGACCATGACCGTCGCCGTAGAACACGAGAATATCTCCGGGTTCCAGGTCTTTTTTCAAAACGCGCGCTGCTTTTGTTTTGAACGAGGCATGGTCGGTCCCGATGGGGATCCCGTGTATGCGGTAGGTGATATAGATAAGGCCGTTGATGTCCAGGCCCTGGGCCGAAAGCCCGCCGGCAAGATAGCGAACATTCAAAAACTGTTTCGCTGTCGCGGCAAGCTCTTCCGGTTTTGTATCGTTCACCAGGGGATCGAGCGATTTCACGGGCATCGCCTCTGCGTTGTCGATCATCGCAACGGACCGGTCCGGAAACTGTACTTTATAATGGTCGGCATCTTTCTGGAGTATCGGCAGGCGCGTACCGGCGTAAAGCGAAACCTTGTGGTCGCCGGTCTTGTCGAGGATAAGCGCTTCAGACTTTGGGGTCGTAATCACGATCCACTGCTGCTTCGAGTTCGCGTAACTGTGGTTCTTGTTCTTTTGAATGAGCACCGCTGCCTGCTGGATCCAGCCTTCGCGATTGTCCTGGCTCGGAATCGATACCCGGTAGCGGTTGTCCTGCTTCCCGAGGATACGGACCTCGTCTCCCATGAGCACCTGCGTTTCGAGCCGGGATTTGGGCACAGGCTCCTCATGCACATTGGCGAGCGGCGCGGACACGATGCCGAAGCCGCTTTTTTGAGAATCCTGGGCCGGGGTTGAGAACGGCAACAAAAGGACGGCGCAGACTGCAAGGCATATGAAGAGGATTTTTTTCATGTGATGGAATAAGGACTGCGAGATGGCGCACATGCGATTGTATGCAATGTGGTTTACGATAAAAAATGGTGCCGAAGGGGGGACTCGAACCCCCATGGGTTGCCCCACACGCCCCTCAAACGTGCGTGTCTACCAGTTCCACCACTTCGGCACTTGTGAAAACTATTTGCGGAAAATACAATAACCGGCAATTATTTTTTCAGCGCAGGCTGCTGCGCCGAAACAGAGGTAAGCCAGTCTGCATGACGGTCATCTTTCCCATGTACAATGTCGAAAAAGGCGGCCTGAAGCTCTTTCGTGACCGGCCCCGGCTTGCCTATCCCGATGGCCCGGTTATCCACTTCGCGGATCGGCGTGATCTCCGCCGCCGTTCCGGTAAAAAACGCCTCATCGGCAATGTAAAACTCGTCGCGCGTGAACCGCTCTTCCACAAGTCGCACGCCCCGCTCCGCGGCAAGCTGCATGATCGCGTCGCGCGTGATCCCTTCGAGGATGGACGTGAGCGGCGGCGTTTTGATTACGCCCTTGCGCACGATAAACACGTTCTCCCCGCTTCCTTCGGCGACATAGCCGTCGGTATCGAGCAGAATGGCCTCGTCGTATCCGTCTTTGAGGGCCTCGCGCTTGGCCAGAAGCGAGTTGGCATAATTGGCCGTCGTTTTTGAACGCACCATCGTCGCATTGACGTGCGGCCGCGCAAAGGAGGACACTTTAACCCGGATGCCGTTCTTCAGACCTTCTTCGCCGAGATAGCTGCCCCACGGCCAGACCGCTATGGATACCTGGACCGGATTATCCTTGGGAAAGACCCCCATTGCCCCGTAGCCGATATAGGCGAGAGGCCGGATATAACACGCGTCGATTTTATTCACGCGGATGGTTTCGAGAATTGCTTCACTGATTTCTTTGCGGGTAAACGGCAGCTCCATCTGGAGAATATGCGCCGAGTCGAAAAGCCGGTCCACGTGCTGAGACAACCGGAATACCGCCGACCCCTTATCGGTCTTGTAGCAGCGAATCCCTTCGAACACCGCGGTGCCGTAGTGAAGCGAATGCGTCAGGATATGGACCTTCGCGTCGTCCCACTTGACGAATGAGCCGTTCATCCATATTTTTTCCGTAGCCTGAAGCATAGGCGTACTTTATAACAGCCTGCCGCAAAATTGTCAATCGTTTTTTTCCGTTTTTTTCGCCGCGTGTTCATCGACGAGCAACTTTTTCTTTGTGAAACTGCGGGCTTTTGATATACTATCGAGGAGGGCAATGTATGGCACAACCGGCGGTCAATGCAAAAAATAGAGCGGCGTTGAGGGCTCGCTACCCTGAGAAGTTTGCTGCCGAAGAACACATCTTCGGCTGCATCCGTCCCGGCAACCGGATTTTCATCGGGACCGGGTGCGGTGAGCCGCAGTACCTCGTCAAGGCCCTCATCAGGTATGTCCAGTCCCACCCCAAGGCATTCTTCGACGCGGAACTGCTCCAGGTGTGGACCCTGGGCGTCGTGCCCTATGCCGACGAAAAGTTCAAGGACAACTTCCGGCATAATTCTTTTTTCATCGGCAACGATACCCGCGAAGCCGTGAACCGCGGTCTCGCGGACTACACACCGGTTTTTTTGTCGCAGGTCCCGGCGCTGTTCAGCAAGAAGCTCGTCCCCGTTGACGTGGCCCTGATCCAGGCCTCCCTCCCGGACGAGCACGGGTTCATGAGCCTCGGCATCAGCGTAGACATCGTGAAAGCCGCGTGTGAAAACGCCGAGCTCGTCATCGTCCAGATAAATGCCGCGATGCCACGGGTGCTCGGCGAAACCTTCATCCATATGGACGACACGGACTTCATCGTCCCCTTTGACGAACCGCTTCTTGAGTATGAGGACACCGTGTCCGATGAGGTCGCCCAAAAGATCGGCGCGTACGTGGCGCGTATCGTGCGAGACGGCGATACGATCCAGGTGGGGTACGGGAGCATCCCGAACGCCGTCCTCGCGCACCTCAAGGACAAAAAACACCTGGGCGTGCATACGGAACTGTTGACCGACGGCATCGCGGAACTCATGGAGGGACGCGTTATCGACAATTCGCGAAAGGGGCTCAACCGGGGCAAAACCGTGGCCGCATTTTGCATGGGCAAGCGGAAAACCTACGAATTTCTTCACGACAACCCGGCCATAGAATTCCGGCCCGTTGACTATACCAACAATCTCACCGTGCTCGCGCGCCAGAAAAACATGACCGCCATTAACAGCGCTCTTGAGATGGACCTCTCGGGCCAGGCAACGGCCGAATCCATCGGCAAGACCTTTTACAGCGGCATCGGCGGCCAGGCGGATTTCATGCGCGGCGCGATCCTGTCCCCGGGCGGCAAGACCATCCTGGCATTTCAGTCCACGGCGGAAAACGGCGAGCTTTCGCGCATTGTGCCGTTCCTCAAGGAAGGGGCAGGCGTAACGCTCTCCCGGGGCGACGTTCACTACGTCGTGACCGAATACGGCATTGCCTACCTGCACGGCAAGAACATCAGGGAGCGGGCCATGAGCCTGATCTCGATCGCCCACCCGCGTTTCCGGGAGGGGCTGATCCGGGAGGCCAAGGAGCGCAACCTCATTTATAAAGACCAGGCGTTTATCCCCGGCGCGCAGGGAGAGTATCCTGCCGAGCTCGAAGCATACAAGACGACGCGGGCAGGGCTTACCCTCATGCTCCGGCCGGTGAAGCTGAGCGACGAACCTTTATTGAAGGACTTTTTCTACTCCCTGTCGACTGATTGCATGTACCGTCGGTTTATGTCCTCGCGCCTTGACATGCACCACGAGCGGCTCCAGCCCTTCATCGCAATCGACTACACCAGGGAGATGGTGGTCCTCGCCGTTCTCCGGCAGGAGGATAAGGAGCTGATCTGCGGCATGGCCCAGTATACCATCGACGAGTCCTCGCTTTCCGCCGATGTCGCCTTTGTCGTGCGGGACGATTTTCAGGGCAAGGGCATCGGCACGGTTTTGCTCGATTATGTCACCTACCTTGCAAAAAAGAACGGGCTCCTCGGGTTCTCGGCCTCCGTGTTGATGGAAAACCAGACCATGCTCCATCTCTTCGATAAGATGGGCTGCCGTATTGAACGACGGGCCGAGGCTGGGGTTTTTCAAATCAAAATATCGTTTTAACGACTCGGGAAGGCGGCATGAGGCGGCGGATTTCTGCTTTGGGTTGACAAGTATCGAAATTTTACTTGACTTTTATGGCCGAATAATAGATAGTAGCAATCTCCTGTTGGCCATGTTTTGGTTGGAACCGGGCGGATAGCTCAGCTGGGAGAGCACAGCCCTTACAAGGCTGGGGTCACAGGTTCGATCCCTGTTCCGCCTACCATAGTCTTCATACAACGCGGGGTGGTAGTTCAGCTTGGTTAGAACGCCTGCCTGTCACGCAGGAGGTCGCGGGTTCGAGCCCCGTCCGCCCCGCCATTTATTAAATACCCCATCCTGTTAAAACCCTTTGATGAGAACGTCCCGGCACGCCGGGAAATTCGCGACTTCAGGCCCATTTCGGATTATCGTAAAAACGGCATTTGACGCGGATAAAAGCGGATAAAAACCTGATAACAGCGGATTTTTTTCTCTTTATCAATTCACCCAAAAGGCGAAAGCTTTGTTTCAGGATTTACCCGCATTTATCATATGTCAATCCGGTTTTTCAGTGTCCAACTGCTCTTTTTAGAGCTTACATCTTCCCCATCTTCTTCGCCAAGAGCGCTGTCTCGTTCAAGAGTTTTTCTATTTCATCAAGCCCCTGGTCCCAAAACCGGTTGTCCGTAATATCGATCCCGAGACGGTTGAAAATATTTTTAGGCGAGTCGGACAGGCCCGCGGAAAAGAATTCCTTGACCTTGTTGATATACGCGGGGTCCTGCTTCACGGAGTGCTGAAGCGACTTTGAAATCAAAAGTCCGCCCGCGTAGGAATACACATAGAAAAAGTACCGGATGTGGCTCCAATAGACCCACCAGTTCTCCGAGCCCGGCGACTGCTCCACGGATTTTCCCATATAGGCAGCCATGTGCTTTTGAAACAGGGCGCCGATTTCCTTTTTCGACAGATACCCCCGTGCCCTGAATTCAGCGTGCAGTTCCTGTTCGAACCGGTAGCAGGCCGCCTGCCGGAAAATCGAGGAAACGTCGTCGTTCAACTTGGCCATCATGACGGCGAGCCGCAGCTCATCATCCGCTTCTTTCAGAATTTCCTCGAGCACGAAGTCTTCCATAAACGTGCTCGTCACCTCCGCCGTGGAGGTCGGCGTGCCGAAGTCGAGCGCATGGTGCTTTTCCCGGATCAGCTCGTTGTTGATTCCATGGCCCAATTCATGCGCGATAGTCAGTACGTCGTGCAGCTTTCCGGTATGGTTCAGGAGAATGTACGTGGGCTGGGTCATCAGATGGTGGATGCAGAATGCGCCGTTGTCTTTGCCTTTTTTGGGATACGCGTCGATCTGGCCGTTTTTGAGGAACCCGGCGAAAATCTGAGCGAATTTGGGGTCGATTCCGCCCAGCACGGTATGGACGAGGTTCACGGCCTTTGCATACGGATAGTGTTTCGACACCACGCCGAATTCCACGTTTCGTTCGTGATACTGAAGCGTCTTTACTTTGAGCAGCTTTGCCTTGAGTTCGTAATACCGCGATGAAATCGTGAACCGTCGCGACACGGACGTGATAAGCGCGTCCACGACACTGCTCTCGATGTCGTCCGCGAGATGCCGGAGGGCGTCGGGCCGGGGAGTGCCCCGGAGTTCATCGTCGATTTTCTTGTTCGCCAACACGGAATTCAGCTCGGCCTCGGCCACGTCAGCGTGTTTTTGCAGCATGTCGTTGAAGGCTTTTGCCGCGGAGTCCCGCACGCGTTTCTTTTTGTTGTTCATCAGGCCCACGATTTCCGAAAAGTTCTTGATCGTCCTCTTGCCGTCTTCCGCGATGACCGTGCGCTCTTCTTTGGACAGGAACCCGGACGTCATTTTCGTCCAGTTCGAGTAGGACGTGGCGGATTTAAGGTTCAGGATTTTCTCTTCCGGCTCGCTCAGGTGATATTTCGATTCCGCGAAGATGCGCTCCAGGAAATGCCGGTACGGCGTCAGGTCCTGGTGCTCCAGGAACCGCTTCTGTTCTTCCGGTTTGATCCGCGCGATGCGCAGGTGAAAGAACTGGCTGTCGTTCTCGATCTTCTTGCCGAACTCTTCGATCTTATTGAATTTGGCTTTCAGTTTCGGATCATTCTGGTCCTGCTGAGAGCGGAGCCAAAAATAGTAACCCTCGTCGCCGTCGACGCCGTACGCCCGCTTCCAGGCTTCATACTGGTCGAGCGCCTGACGGAGCACGACCGGGTCTTCGAGATAATCGCTCCGGTCTTTCCAGGCGTTTATGAATTCGTAACTCTTCTGCTCTACGATTTTCCTTTTTTCATCCATCCTCCGGTCATTGTCGCCGGTAAAGAGCGGCTTTAAATTCCAGGCTGTCTGTTTGACTTGCAGAGCTTGTTTACTCATTCGGGGCATACGTACTCCTTCACTGGACTCAATAACTGATTTTGTTTTTCCTCTGCCTGCGCCCAGCGTTTACGAGCGAAACGCGAGTGCAGGGTGTGCTGATCGTGGTTCCAGCCGTCGTTTTTAGAATCAAGTATACCGATAGACGGGTGTGATGTAAAGCACCGGAATTGCCGCTGGAACGGAAACGCCTGAAACGAGAAGCCGAAATATTCAAAAGGCAGACACCGGACTCACGGTGTCTGCCTTTTTTTGTGCGCATTCGAAGCCGTCGTCATGCCGCTTTCTGCAAGTCAATCACCGAATGAAGCGCTTCGAGCGCCTTATCGTAGTCAGGGTGGCTCGATACCTCGGGGACAATTTCTCGATACTGGACGATGTTGTCTTTGTCGAGAATGAAAATCGACCTCGCAAGGAGCCGCAGTTCCTTGATCAGAACGCCGTAGGCATTTCCGAACGATGCGTTCCGGTGGTCCGAGAATGCCCGGGCCTTGGTTATATCGGCGGTCGTGCAAAACCGGGAAATGGCGAAGGGCAGGTCCATGCTGATATTTATCACCGCGACGTCTTGCGGAAGCGAGGCCGCCTCATGGTTGAATCTCCGAAGCTGCAGATCGCACACCGGCGTATCGAGCGACGGCGTCACGCTGATGACCTTTATTTTCCCCGCAAAGTCCTTAAGGCTCACTTCGGAGAGACTGTCGTCCAGAACGGTAAATTCCGGCGCCTTATCGCCCACATCGACATCCGCTCCTACCAGCGTAAGCGACTTTCCTTTCATGGTTATGGCAACTGATTTTTCCATGCCGTTGTCTCCTTTCACTTTTGATCATATTGTCAAAATCCACCACTGAGAACCCAGAGAAATGTAATCGCTTTTAGTAAGTCCAGGAGTATTTCTTCTCATCCCCTCTGCGTCCTCTTATGGCGCCTCTCAGCTATTCATCTTCGGCTTTTTCAAAAATACTTGAGAACACAGAGATTGTTCCTTCCCCTCTTCCTCAGTGCGCTCTGTGGTGTCATTTTTGTGCTTCTCTTTTTTCATTTCGAAGGCGGAACCACTGTCTCCACGTCTCCTTTCGGAAGAGAACGGGCTCCGCATATATAATTAGGATAGTACATGTCCTGTATTTTGTCAAGCACAGGGCCCCAATCGTCAAGCCAGTCCCGCATGCCGGACATTTTTTTCCTTTTTCCACCCCTGCGACTATGGTATACTTCCCGTCATGATCACGGAACTGGTCCCGCTCGACTGGGTCTTGCAGAAACGCGCTTCCCTGACTCCGCACGGGACCTTTATAAAATTCGAGGGCGAAA
>JBGPUS010000070.1:0-8788 GCA_041491325.1 Nitrospirota bacterium
AGACGGGATCAATTTCTCGTTTGCCGACTTGCAGCCCGCAAGAGCGGCCCCGACAGACGTCATGCCGCTGAGTTGTAAAAAAGTTCTGCGATCCATTTAAACTCCTACGTAAAAAGCGCTAAATCCCAAGCATCAAATAACCCCCTGCTCTTGCGAAAACGCGGGGGCAAGCAAATAAATTCCAAGCACGCATTACCGAATAATCAAACGTGTTTCGAACATTGACATTTTGAATTTGGATATTATTTGAAATTTGTTATTTGGAACTTTCCTCATCATTTATGGCACGTCCAGCAATCGATACTGGCCTTATGTTCCCTGTGGCAGTCCAGGCACCAGCCCATCTTGATCTTGACTGACCGGGTGATGCGCTGCATGGAGGCTACGTCTCCGTGGCAGCCGGCGCAGACAAGTCCGGCGCGAACATGCATCTTATGTGGAAAATAAACATGGTCCGGCACTCCGTAGACCCTCACCCACGGGATCGGCTCGCGTTTTTCCCAGTACTCTTCCAGCTTTTTGATTTCCGGGGCATCCCGGGCGATGAATTGATGGCAGGCGCGGCAGTCCGCCACGGCAGGAATGCCGGCAACATGCGATTTCGGGGCCTGGCGATGACAGAAGAGGCAAGGGATAGCGTTGTCCCCGGCATGCACCTTATGGCTGAAGGAGATCGGCTGGGTTGGAGAGCGGTCCCAAAGATCCAGCGGCAGATTGTACATGAATGCGAGGCCGGCCAAGGAGGCAAGGACGACGACAGCCAACCCGCCGATAAGCCACAATAATTTCATGTTGTTTTACTTCACCCCCTCTGCTCTTCCGGCCGAAGTATGTTCCTGACACGAAACTCCTATAAGTTTACCTGAATTGACTTGATAGTCAAGTTGACGGATCAGAAAAAAACCGTTCATTGTTGACAAATCCCGACGCCACTGATATAGTTTCATCCAATCGCGCGGTTACCTGCATTCGGCCGCACTCTACCTATGACGAATAGACGCCAATTTTTACAAAAAACGCTTGCCTTCCTGGGACTGACGACCCTCGCCTCCTTCCTTTTCCCCTTGGTCAAATATTTCTCGCCTCCGGCCGAAGAGGCCGTGGCAAAGAAACTCGTTCTCAGTAAAAACGATATCTCCGTCGGAGACGCGAAGGATATCGTCTTTAATAATATTCCCGGCGTCGTCATCAACAGACCGGATAAAGGGTATATCGCTCTTTCCCGGGTCTGCACGCATCTGGGGTGCCTCGTGGATTTTCAAAAAGACAAAAAGAGACTGCTCTGCCCTTGCCATGCCGGGACCTACGACCTTTCGGGAACGGTCACTGCGGGGCCTCCGCCGAAACCCTTGCAGCAGTTTCCGCTCAGGGTCGAGGGTGACTCAATTATAATTGGATGATAAAATTACGGGCCCAGTCACACACTTTTGCCACGAAGGCTCTAAGACACAAAGAAAACATGGACCTTTGTGAAATTTAGGCCTCATAATCTTTTTTATGGATTTCTTCGCGTCTTTGCGTCTTCGTGGCATGTTTGGTTCCGATGTGTTGGGGTAAGGATAACGCCATGTTGAAAATTATAATGAACTGGATCGAGGTCAGGATCGGGCTCAAGGACCTCGTGAGGACCCACCTCACCGAATACCCGGTCCCCAAGAACATCAATATTTTCTACACCCTCGGATTCGTCGCGCTCGCGGGGTTCGTCGTCCAGACGATGACGGGCTTTCTCCTGCTCGTCTATTACGTTCCCCTGCCGGAATATGCCTTCAAGAGCGTCCAGAACATCATGGCGAACGTGCCCTACGGCTGGCTGTTCAGGTTGATGCACGTGGTGGGCAGCAACCTCATCGTGGTAGCGGTCGGGAGCCATCTGCTCTCGGTCTTTTTCATGAACAGCTACAAAAAGCCACGGGAGCTGACCTGGTTCGTGGGCGCGCTGATGCTGCTCATCACGCTGACCTTCTGCCTGAGCGGCTATCTCCTGCCCTGGAGCCAGCTCTCTTATTGGGCCACGACGATCGTGACCAACATTCCGTCCGCGCTTCCGTACATCGGAGCCTTAGTCGTAGCATGCCTCCAGGGAGGGCAAAGCGTATCCGGCTTCACGCTCGGAAGGTTCTTCGCTCTCCACGTCGTCGTCCTGCCGGCCTTACTTCTGGCCCTCATAAGCATCCATATCTTTCTCATCAGACGCATGGGCATTTCTTCGCCGCCCTTCGGCAGGGAAGGCGAGAAAAAACCCTGGACCTCGTTCCGGCATGAGGACCATCCGGGCGGCTATCCGTTCTTTCCGCACTTCGTGCTGAAGGAAACCTATATGGTCATGGCCTTCTTCGCCGTGATGTTCTCCATCATCACCTTCGCTCCCGCCCTCTTCCTGCCGGAGGACGCGAACGTGCCTGCAGATCCGTTCAAAACCCCGGCGCACATCAAGCCGGAATGGTATTTTCTCGCGCCGTATCAAATGCTGAAGCTCGTTCCGAACAAGCTCGCGGGCCTCAGCCTGCAAACCATCATTGTCACGCTGCTTATCCTCTGGCCGTTCCTGGACGTTAAACAAGAAGACAACCTCCTGAAGCGACGCGCGCTGTTTGCCTTGTTCCTGGCCGCGATCGTCGGATGGGTTGTTCTTACGATATGGGGAAAATATTCATGAGATACCTGTTGGCCGTTTTGCTTGCGCTCGCGTTTGCCGCGCCAGGCCAGGCAGCGGAAAACCATGAGCCGATCTGCATGCAGTGCCACGACTCCGCAATAATGAAACCCGCATTCCGGAAGATTCCCGGAGAGTGGCGCCAGAGCTGGCATAGCCAAAACGGCGTCGCTTGCAATGACTGCCATGGCGGCGACCCCAAGGACGCGGCCATGGCCATGTCGAAAGACCGGGGATTCGTCGGCGCGCCGAAATATAAAAACGTACCCGAATTCTGCGGCAAGTGCCATATCGGCATCCTGAAGAACTACATTGAGAGTGGCCATGGGAAGGCGCTCAAGGCCTCGGGGAAAGGGCCGAACTGCGTCACGTGCCACGGCTCCCACAATATTCAAAAGGCGAGCATCGACATCATCAACGAACAGCGGTGCACCCAGTGCCATTCTTATGACCGGGCAAAGGCCATGAAACAGGCGCTCGTTTCGACGGAAAAATCGATAAAGGATCTTGACACCGGCTTGAGAAAATTGAAAGCGCAGGGGATTTACACGGAAGAGGAAGAGAAAACGCTGTTTCGCACCGAGGCGGAATTCCGCACGCTCTTCCACACGGTGGACGTTTCCCTGGTCAAGGAAAAGACCGAAGGCTTTGGCCGACAACTGGAGGGCATTCAGAACAAGGAAAACACCCTTTTTGCCGAGCTCCGGTCACGGAGAAACTTCTCGGGCGTGTTGCTGTTTCTGTTCGCCGGAGCGGGTGTCGTTGTCTACCTGCTCTCAAAAACCTATTGGTAACGGCATCGAGCTCGGGAACGTAGTACCGCCGCGTGCATGGGGCTCGTTCTAAATTACCAAGGGCCATCGGTCCCCTTGGAAATAACGTTTAGCGATGAGCAGCAGCTTAAGATAATAGTTGTCCAGACAGGGAACAAAATCTTCGGCTGATACCAAGACCCGCTCGGTGCGGTTATCGGCCCCATGAAGCGTCGCATCAAGGCTCGTTCGCTTTCCCGAAAACAAAGCGATCCCCTCTTCCATGTTCATCTCGATTACCCCGTCAACCTCTTCCTGCTGAAGCGCAAGCTTGCCCGGCTCGACAGTGCGTGAAAGAAAAAAAACGTCCTGTAACTCCTGCTCAAGCGCGTCCGGCGTGTGACAGTACACAAAGACTCTGCGCCCGAGCGGCACGAGGTCTTCAAACCTGACATCGAGACCGAGCTCTTCCTTGATCTCGCGCGGTCCCGCTGCCTTTGCGTCCTCGCCCGAAGCGTAATGCCCGCCAACGCTCACGTCGAACTTCCCCGGCGCAATTTTCTTTTTCACGGACCGCCTCTGAAAGAGCGCGTAGTTCTTATCGCCGCGCTGATAGATCATGAGGCAGTGAAACGCCCCGTGCCACGCGCCGGTCCGGTGTGCCTCGTCGCGCGAAACAATTTCACCAGTTTTTCTGCCGACGCAATCTAACACGTCAAAATATTCCAGTGCCATGGGGTCCTTTGATTTAAACGTTAAGAGAGTCTAAAATGAAAACAAAATTCAGCCACGAAGACACAAAGCAAAAAAGAAGGATGAGAAATCAGCAAACCAAAAACCTTTCGTTAGACCTTCTTCGTGTCTTAGCCTGCGCCCAGCGTTTACGAGCGGTATCGCGAGTGCAGGGTGTGACTTTGTGGCAGGTGTTGGTTCTGACTTTCCTTACTTGTCCGGGTCAAAAAACAAAGAGCCACCAAGGCGCGTACCGCCCTCGTGGCTCTTGCAGAAATACTGATAATCACCGAAATGATTATGAAGCCTTGCCGTCCACCAGCTCTCGCATTTCCTTGCCTGCTTTGAAGAACGGGACCTTTTTCGGGGGCACCGATACCGTCTCACCGGTCTTGGGGTTCCTGCCCTCTTTCGCCCGGCGGTGACGAATCCGAAAGCTCCCAAAACCACGTATCTCGACCTTGTCTTCCCGGGAGAGCGCGTCTTTGATCCCGTCGAGCACGGTGTTGACCACAATCTCGACCTGTTTCCTGGTCAAGCCCGGCCTCTTCTCGGCTATTTTATCTACCAGCTCCGCCTTGGTCATGCAATACCCTCCTCCGACAAACTTTTGTTACCGGTAAAGATACTGTAATGTTACGGAACTCCTGTTGATGCCGCGCGCAAGAACGTCCCCTATCCAAGCCGCCGATTCTTCCTTAAAGTATTCAAGAAAAGGGATCTTTTTCCTTTTTTCGATCACTTGTGGTTTGCCCTTGATCCCCGCCAGGTCCCCGGCGACACGGATGCTGTCCGCAAGGTCCCCGAGCTGATCGACAAGTTTGAGCGCGAGCGCTTGTCGTCCCGTAAAAATGCGTCCGTCCGCGATGGCTTTCACATCCGCAACCGGAAGGTTGCGGCCTTCGACTATCGCCTCGATGAATTGGCTATGGACGTCGTCGATCACGTCCTGGAGCAGCTTCTTTTCCGGCGCGGTCATATCACGGTACGGCGAGCCGATATCTTTGTATTCTCCCGCCTTGACCACCTGGCCCTTCACGCCGATCTTGTCCAGGAGCTTTTCAATGTTGGTGAACTCCATCTTGACGCCGAGGCTGCCGGTAAGCGTGCCGGGATTGGCGACGATTTTATCGGCCGCCGCGGCCACGTAGTAGCCGCCCGAAGCGGCGACCGTGCCCATGGAAACAACGATCTTTTTGCCTTCTCTTTTTGCATACTTCACGGCGTTGTAAATTTCCTGAGAAACGACAACACCGCCGCCGGGACTGTCGATTCGGATCACAATGGCTTTGATGGAGGGATCGTCGGCGTAATCCGTCAACTCGTCCACACTAGGCGCCGACGAGATGAGCAGCCCCTCGATTTTGACGAGCGCAACTTTATCGGCGCCGACCATAGGCAGAGACTTCGCGGTCCGCTTATTTCCGGAAAGAAAAGACGCCAGGGACACCACGATAAAAAAAATCAGGCTGAGCGCCGCCGCCGTCGCAATAACGATAAGGACGGGATTTTTTTTCATGGTCCGTCAGCTCCGTTCTTTCAGCAGCGCGCCGATCGTAGTGTCGGGCTTGGGCTGTTGGCTCATATATTCCTTAAGGCTTGACCGGTCGTTGCCTTTTATCTGCGCTTTAATCGAGAGCGCGATCTTGCGGTCTCCCTTGTCCACCTTGATGACGCGGGCGGTCACTTCATCGCCTTCCTTCACTTCCGGCGCTTCCTTCGGTATCTCGGAAGTCGGGATCAACCCCTCGATATCATGTTCGAGCTCGACGAACAGGCCGAACTCCGCTTTCTTGGTCACCTTGACCTTTTCCTCGTTGCCCACTTTGTAGCGCTCGGGGATATCCTTGTCCCACGGGTCCGCCGCAAGTTGTTTGAGGCCCAGGGATATGCGCTCTTTTTTCGGGTCTATGGAGAGCACGACGGCCTTGATCTTTTGTCCTTTTTTAAGCACTTCGGAGGGATGTTTTGTATGTTTGGTCCATGACAGGTCGGATATGTGGATAAGCCCGTCGATGCCCTCTTCAAGACCGACAAAAGCCCCGAAATCGGTAAGGGTCCGGACCTTTCCCTCGACTTCAGAGCCGACGGGATAGCGTTCGCCAATAGTGTGCCAGGGGTTGACGTCCAGCTGTTTCATGCCGAGCGAGATGCGCTTGGCAACCGGGTCTACGGAAAGCACCTGCGCCTCGACGATGTCGCCGACGGAAACCACCTTGGAAGGGTGCTTCACCTTTTGTGTCCAGGACATCTCGGAAACATGTACCAAGCCCTCGACGCCGAGCTCCAACTCTACAAATGCGCCGTAGTCGGTCAGGCTCACCACCTTGCTCTTGACCCTGGTCCCGACCGGGTACTTTTCAACGACCGCGAGCCAGGGGTCCTGCAATTTCTGCTTTGTCCCGAGCGACACCTTTTGCTTCTCCCGGTCGTACTTGAGCACGATCACTTCCACGGAGTCGCCTACTTTGAAGAGCTCGGAGGGGTGGTTGGTCCTGCCCCAGGACATGTCCGTGATATGGAGCAGGCCGTCGATGCCGCCGAGGTCCACAAAGGCGCCGTATTCCGTAATATTCTTGATAATCCCGGTCACGAGCTGCCCTTCAGTCAGGGTGGCCAGCGTCTCCAGTTTCTGCGCATTCTGATGACGCTCAAGGAGCGCCCTGCGGGAAAGCACGATATTGCCGCGGCCTGAGTTCATCTTGATGATTTTCATTTCAAGAACCTGGCCGAGCAGTTGGTTGAAATTGCGGACCGGCTTGGTGTCTATCTGGGACCCCGGGAGAAACGCCGTAACGCCGCCGATATCCACGGTCAGGCCGCCCTTGATCGCCGTGAGCACCCTGCCCTTGATGGGCTCGCCGCTCTGGTGCGCCCGGTTGATCTCATCCCAAACCTGGAGTTTTTTCGCCTTATCGCGCGAGAGCAGCAGGTTGCCGTTCGCGTCTTCCGCGGCCTCAAGCAGGACTTCGAGTTCGTCGCCTGGTTTGAGGGCCTTGAGCTCTTCTTCCGTGAACTGCTCCGCCGGAATGATGCCGTCTGATTTATACCCAAGGTCCAGCATCACGACGCCGGACCGGACCTGCAGCACCCGCCCCTTCACTACCGTGCCCGATTTAAAGCTCTTTAACGACTGGTCATACAATTTCTCGAACTCAGTCTGATTATGTTCTCCGCTTGACGAGTCTTTTTCCTCGTGCTCGAAGTCTTCGCGTGAATCGTCCATTAAAATAACCTACCTCCCAGCATTGTATGGCCGGCGGAGAAAACACCCGCCCGCCTTAATAACCGCTTAATTTTCTCAAAACTTCCTCCACGACCCAGTCGGGCGTAGATGCTCCGGCAGTGACGCCCGCTCTGGCCACACCCTCAAACCATCGCGGGTCTATTTCGTCCGCCACTTCGATATGATAGGTGGGCTTGCCTTCCTTCCGGCACAGATCAACCAGCCTGCTCGTGTTGGCGCTGTTGCGACCGCCGACCACCAGCATAACATCCACCCTGCCGGCAAGTTCATGCGCCGCTTCCTGACGTTCTTTGGTTGAACTGCAGATCGTGTTGAAGACCTTTAATTCTTTGGAAAGACTTAACAATTTTAACACAATTTGCGAAAAATTGCTATATGATTGCGTCGTCTGCGCTACAACGCCCAACCGGTTTTTAAACTGGACCCCCGCGGTGCCTGCCGCCTTCTCCACCACGAGTCCATTATCGCCCGCGTAACCGAGAATGCTCTGCACCTCGGGATGGTCTTTCTCCCCGACGACCACGACCTGGTACCCTTCTTTATGCAGCGCCTCGGCGTAGCGCTGCGCTTTACTCACGAAGGGGCACGTAAGATCGATGATCTTCAGTCCCTTTTCGCGCGCGTCCTTGAGCACGCGCGGGGGCACGCCATGCGAACGAATAATAAGATGGTCCCCCTCGGCAAGGGCTGAAAAATCCTCGACCACCTGCACCCCGGCCCGGCGCAGGCGTTCCACCTCCTGGGGATTGTGGATGAGCGGCCCCAGGCAGTACACGTTCCCCTCGCCCGCGGCTTTAAACGCGGTATTGATTGCCCGCTTCACGCCGAAGCAAAACCCCGCTTTATCGGCTAACAATACTTCCATAAGAGCGTCACTTCACTTTTCTTATCGCGGTCATCATCCGGTCGACCGTTTCATCGATCGTTATGCCCGTCGAGTCGATCAACACTGCGTCGTCCGCTTTCTTTAGCGGCGCAATTTCGCGTCCGCGGTCCTGCTCGTCGCGGTCACGGATTTCCCGGGTGATCCGCTCGCAATCCACGTCCATGCCGTTTGCTTTGAGTTCGAGGTACCGGCGTTTTCCCCGTTCCTCGGCATGTGCATCCAAAAAAAATTTCACGTCCGCATCGGGAAAAACGACCGTGCCGATGTCCCTGCCGTCCATCACGACGCCGCCGACTTTGCCGAGTTCCCGTTGGAGCAGGAGCAGCCGCGCCCTGACCGCGGGCGATTGAGAAACCGCCGAGGCCATCATGCCCATTTCAGGCGTGCGAATTTCTCCCGTCACATCAATGCCGTCCACATAAAACCGCGGATCGCTGTTGTCTTTTTTGATCGTGACCACGGAACGCGCGCACAGGTCGGCAAGCTTTCCTTCGTCAGCCGGGTCGATTCCTTCC
>JBGPUS010000071.1:0-8717 GCA_041491325.1 Nitrospirota bacterium
CTCATCGGCAAAGGAGCAAAAGCGCCCGTAAAGCAGCCCCGGTGGCTCGCCTTTCTTCAGCCGATGCTCTCCGGGATCTACACCGTGGACAACCTCGACTACGTGCTGCGTGACGCATATATGTGCGGGGTGGCGATCGGCGCGGTTGACATTGACCGGTTGATGTATTACACCTTCTTTACGGACAAGGGACTGACGCTCCACAAGTCCGGGCTCTCGGCCCTGAACATGTTCCTGAATGCCCGGCTCTACCTGTACACAAATGTGTATTACCATCGCACCACGCGCGCTATCGACGAGCACCTGAAGGAGTTGTTCAAGGGCACCATGGCGGAATTTTTCCCTTATAATCCCGTCAAGAATCTCCCGGCGTATCTCGAACTGACCGACTGGTCGCTTCTGGAGACCGTGAGAAAGTGGGGGACCAGCAAGAGCGGACCCACGGTCGCGCTCGGGCGGGAGTGGGCGGGCATTCTTGCCCGCGAGGTGAAGTGGCGGATGGCCTATGACGTTACCCTCTCGATGCGCGAGGTCAAAAAGGGCCAGACCCTCATCGATGAGGCGGACCTGGTGAAGAAAATCAGGAAAAATCTGCCGAAGAAACTGAAGGACATCCCGTTCCGCGTGGACATGGCCAGCCAGGACCCGAGGCCGGTCAACCCGCTTATGATGGGCGACCGCCAGATCTACGTATTCAATCCTTCCACCCGCAGGGTGGAAAAAGAGCCGCTCAAGGACTTCTTCGATTACATTCCCGCGCGCGTGGTCCAGTGCCGGGTGTTCACGCTGAACCACGACCACGACACCGAACTCGCCGAGATCATCGATAAGGTGCTGGGGATCCAGGAAGACAGCATCAAAACGAACGTCTGATCGAAGCCGGACGCGCTTGTCTTCGAATCAAAAACACATCACGATGATGCTGGTTGTTCCCATGCAAGGAGTGGTCGATTTGACACCCATTTCCCTACCTGATAGACTAACCCTATGAATAGCCAGGCGTACGATATATGCGCTCTTTGCGCGCATCTTGCGAATGCGCGGGACCTTAAGACGACCTTGAACACGCTCGCAGAGGGAATGAGCCGGCTCATGGGGGCCAAGGGCGCGTCCATAAGGCTCCTGAATGAAAAAGACCGGGCCCTCGAAATAGTCGCCGCGTACGGTCTCACGAAGGCCTATCTGGAAAAGGGCCCGCTTGTCCTTGAAAAGAACCCGATAGACCGGGATGTGCTGAACGGGAAGGCTGTATCGACTTCCGATATAGAAAAAGAACCGCTGGTGCTGTACCGCGAGGAGGCAAGAAGGGAAGGCATAAAATCCATTCTGAGCATCCCCCTTTTGGCGGGCGAGAAGGCCATCGGCGTGATCCGCGTGTACAAGGATGCCATTCATGAATTCAGCGGGCCCGAGATAGAAAGTCTAAAGGCCTTCGCGGCCATCGGAGGCATACTCGTGGACAGGGCCAGGCTCTGGGAGCAAATGTGCGCCCTGACGCGCATATCCCAGTCCATCACCTCGTCGCTCTCCCTTGACGAGGTCCTGCAGCTTATCGTAAAAAATGCGCAAGAGCTCCTCGGCATGAAGGCCGCTTCCCTAAGGCTTCTGAGCGAGGAAAAGAACACGCTTGAGCTCAAAGCCGCATACGGCCTGAGCAAGAAGTATCTTGAAAAAGGCCCGGTGGAAGTCGAAAAAAGCCCGCTCGATGACGAATGTCTGAAAGGCGCTGTTGTCGCCATGGAGGATATCGAGAAAAACAGCGGACTTCAGTACCGCGAAGAGCTCCTGACCGAGGGGATACGGGCGCTCATTTCACTTCCGCTCATCGTCAGGGGGACCTCGATCGGGGTGCTCAGAGTCTATGCGCCGGTCCCCTATGCCTTTAGTGATTCAGACAAGGAATTTCTTTCCGCTCTCGCGTCCCAGGGAGCAATAGCGATAGAAAATGCGCGGCTTTTCGAGCACGTCAAAAAAGAATATGAAGATCTCACGAAAGATGTCTGGAGATGGTATGACTGGGGCGCGCGTTCTCCTCAAATCTAAGCTCCTGGTCGCAAAAAAGGAATTTTTGCCCTGGTTCGATTCTTTGGGTGAAAATTTTGAATTGATCGGCCCCGCGCAGGAGGGCCCGGAGACCGTTTTCAGAAAAGTCGGTTCATCCGCGGAACTTAACCTGGATTATAAAAGCACCATGCTGCCCCCGGGAAAGACGTTTCTCTTCCCTGCTCAAGAAGACCTCTTCACCTTCACGTGGAAAACCGCGGACCTTAAAGGAGAGATAGCCGTTGATGAAGTCCTTCCTCAAGCCGCTAAAAAAGCGCTGATAGGCATTCATCCCTGCGATCTCAATGCGGTGCTTTACCTCGACCGAACGTATCTCGGCGCTTATAAAGACCCCCACTATGAAGCGAGGCGGAAGAATACCGTACTCATAGCCCTCAACTGCGAACAGGTAGGTCCGAACTGTTTCTGCTCATCAATGGGCGCCGGTCCATTTCTCAAGGCTGAAGCCGGGTATGACATGCTGCTGACCGATATGGGGGACGACTACCTGGTCGAGCTCAAAAGCGACCGGGCCGCGGAGCTGTTCACCGCTTCAGGCAGAAACGCCTCGGGAGACGATCTTGTTCGCAAGGACGAGAAGGAAAAGACGGCCCTGGGCAAGTTCAAAAAATTTGTCCGTACGGAAGGGCTTGACAGCATTCTTGCGAAGAACACGGACCACCCTGTCTGGAGCACTACGGCTGATGAGCGATGCCTTTCCTGCGCGAACTGCGTGATGGTCTGCCCCACGTGTTTCTGCTACAACATAGTTGATGAAATGTCCATGGACCTCGCGTCGGCGAGGAGATTCAGACACTGGGACGCGTGCCAGGGGAAAAAATTCGCCGAGGTACACGGAGGAAATTTCAGACTCAGGAGGCTGGCGCGGCTCCGGCAATTCGTGACCCATAAACTTGACCAAACCTTTCAGTACGGCGTCTTCGGGACGGTCGGCTGCGGACGCTGCATAACATGGTGCCCGACGCATATCGATCTGACTGAAATCGTAAAAGAGCTTACGCATGAACCCTCTTAAACCGTGGAGCGTCCGCATAAAAAAGATCAAATCCGAAACAGAGGACGTGCGGACCTTTACGTTCGAGGCGAAAGACGCCTTGCCCGGGAAAACGGGGCTGCCGGGACAGTTCAACATGGTCGGATTTCCCGCGGTCGGAGAAGCCCCGATCTCCTTCAGTTCGCTCGATAACGGGACCATCGAACACACTATCCGCGCCGTAGGCAGGGTAACGGAATTTCTCTTCGGCCTGAAAGAAGGCGACGACCTCTCCATGCGGGGACCCTATGGCCGGGGCTGGCCCATGGACCGGTGCGCGGGGAAAGACCTTCTCCTGATCGCGGGAGGGGTCGGGCTTGCTCCTTTGAGGCCCGTCGTGCAGACCGTTATCGCAAGCAGGCGGCTCTTCGGAGACGTGAGTTTACTCTACGGCGCGCGAAATGAAGCGAGCCTCCTCTTTCGCAAGGAACTCGACGAGTGGAAAAAGCATATCCGCATAGCTCTTTCGGTGGATGAGGTCGAAGCGAGGGATGGAAAGTATGAGGCCGGCCCCGTTACCGTCCCTTTGCGCAGGATAGGAATAAATCCCGACAGGACGGTTGTCTTTGTCTGCGGTCCGGAACTGATGATGCGCTTTACGGCGCGGGAACTGTTGATGAAAAGGGTCCCGCAATCGGGCATTTTTCTCTCGCTCGAGCGAAGAATGCACTGCGGCGTGGGCCATTGCGGCCACTGCCAGCAGTGCGGCAGGTTTGTTTGCAAAGACGGTCCGGTATTCCCGTACCGGGAAGTGCACGGGCTCCCCGACGGACTGCTTTAAGAGGCGGCATGGTGAAGAAACCGAAAGTGGGCTTTTTTAAATACTCCTGTTGTTCGGGCTGCGAGTTTCAGACCTTTTACTTTCAGCAATACGTGGCTGAAACCCTGGCCAACTTCGATTTCGTTTTTGCGAGATTGCTCTCAAGCAGCGGAACGGCCTCGGGTCCGTTCGATCTCGCGCTGATTGAAGGGACGATAACGGAGTCATGGCAGGTTGATGAGCTTAAAAAAATCCGGGCGCAGTCGACGCTCCTTTTTGCCATAGGCACCTGCGCCGTTGACGGCGGCATACCCGCCATCAAAGCGACCATGCCCGAACTGGAGGCGGAGAGAAAGGTCTATAAGGACCTCGGCACGATTCATTCGATGAGGCCGCATCCCGTGGACGCGTATGTTCCGGTGGACGGCGTCATTAAAGGATGCCCTCCCGGAGAACGGGATATTTATGAAGCCCTCACCTCCGTCCTGATGGGCAGAAAACCCGCTTTTCTGGAATATAGCGTCTGCGTCCAATGCAAACTCAAGGGCACTATCTGCGTGCTCACGGCATACGGGTGGCCGTGCATGGGACCGGTTACGAACGCCGGGTGCGGGGCGCTCTGTCCATCGATGAACAGGGCGTGTTATTCGTGCTTCGGCCCGATGAAACAGGCGAATGCGCCGGCCCTGGCAAAGCAGTTCCGCTTAATGGGAATCCCCTTGGACGATATAGCGAGAAAATTTACCGAGTTCGGCGCGGAGACACCGGAATTCAAGAAAGCGATGGAACTCTATGAAGGTTGATCTTCACTATATCGCCCGCGCCGAAGGGGAAGGCTCGGTAAAATTCGAAATCCGGAACGGGAAGCTTCACGAGCTGAAACTCAACATATGGGAACCGCCGAGGTTTTTCGAGGGTTTTTTGGTCGGACGGAAATTCGACGAAGTCCCTGACATCGTCGCGCGAATATGCGGGATCTGTCCTGTCTCGCACATGACCGCTTCCATCAGGGCGATCGAGAACGCGCTCGGATTTGTCCCCGGTCCCGGAATAAAGCGGATGCGCGATATCATGGCCCTGAGCCAAACCGTGTCAAGTCATCTCGTGCATCTCTACGTGCTGGTACTGCCGGATTATCGCGGTTTTCACTCGGCCGCGGAGATGTTCCCCGCCTTTGAAAAGGAGTTGAAGCGGTTCATCCGGATGAAGGACGCATTAAACCGCATCACCGCCCTGTTCGGAGGAAGGGCGCTCCATCCCGTGGCCATGGTCGTGGGCGGATTCACCAAGCCGCCCTCCGGGAAAGAAATAGCGGAAAGCGCGCGCGACCTCGAAACCCTGAAAGACGACGCCCATGAAACCCTCGGGATATTTTCCGGACTCCAGTATCCCTCCCTGGAATGCGATACGGAATACGCCGGGATTTCAGGAAAAACTGAATATGCGTTTAATGAGGGAACGCTTACCTCAACCAACGGCATGCACGCACAGGAACGTGAATATCCCTTGTATTTCGAAGAAGACGAGGTGTCGTACTCCAACGCGAAAAGGACGATCGTGCGAGGAAGGGGGTCTCTCATGGTGGGAGCCCTTTCGAGGGTTAACCGGAATTTCAGCATGCTCCATCCGGAAGCCAGGCGAGCGGCGGATGAGCTCGGTTTTGTTATCGGGGATAAAAACCCATTTAAAAATATTCTTGCGCAGGCGCTGGAAGTAGTGCACGGCATCGAGGAGCTGAAAGTCCTTCTTGAAGGTGTATCACTGAAGGATTCCCTTATGGACGTCAAGGCCGGGGAGGGATCCGGCTCGGCAATTACCGAGGCCCCGCGAGGCATGCTCTATCACCACTATGAACTCAACAGGCGAGGGCTTGTGGAGAAGGCGGACATCGTAACTCCGACTGCCCATAATTTTCTCAGCCTTGAAGAGGCCTTGAGAAAGCTCGTCGAAGAAAACATCCAGAGACCGCAAAAGGACATTTCCCTCCTCTGCGAAATGCTTGTCAGGGCCTATGATCCATGCTTTTCATGCTCGGTGCACTAAGCCCATTCTTCGCAGCCATGCATAAAAAGACGCCACCGGCCCCGGTTTTATACGAGTTAAGTAGCATTGCCTTATAACGAAAGATATGCTTAAATAACAATATTTCCGCAGTTTCATTTCATATGGCTCGGTTTTGCTTCGTCGTTGGTTTTTTCGAAGGCCGGACATTCTGCTCATTTGACAAAAGGGGTATGGCCTATGGCGCGCATCGGCATTGTGACCTGCTCAAACGCAACCCAGGAACTCGGGTGCTCATCCGTCAGTTGCTTGTCGGACCTTCGAAAACGAAAAGGCGCTTTCGCAAATTATCCGCAGGAAGAAAAGCTGACCTTGATGGGAATCATCAGTTGCCCGGGCTGCCCGACGCTTGTGGGGCCGGATAAATTGCTTCAGCGGACCCGGGCGTTGACGCAATTCGGGGTAGAGGTGATACATTTCAGTTACTGCATAAAGGCCTTGTGTCCTTTTAAGGAAAAATATAAAGCGGCGCTTGAGCATGCATTCCCGAACATCGGATTCGTCGTGGGCACGCATGAAGATCATATAACGACTGAAGAATTTCGCAAACGAGTCAAGAAGTTGTTCTGCCAGCCGCGGAAAACGATGGTCGATCTTATGTTGAATCCGGACGGTGAAGTTTGATGTTGCACTGCTATTAGCCCTAACCAGGACAAATCGGAAAGCTTATTAGCCACAGAGGTCACCGAGAACACAGAGAGAATAAAAAAAACGATTTAGTTTTAAACTAGTTTTTTCTGTGCCCTCGGTGCGCTCTGTGGCTAAAATATTTTTGCCGTTTCCCGGATCACCTGGGCAGGTAAAAACCTTAATGAGCTAAATTGTCGGTTTTGTTTTTCATCTGTGTTCATCTGCGTTCATCTGCCTGCGCCCAGCGTTTACGAGCGACAACGCGAGTGCAGGGTGTGGTTCCAACCGTTTTTTTAGGCTTATCACCTCTTCGCTATTTCCTTCACCTTCGCCTTGATCGCTTTCGCGGAAATTCCCTCTAACTCCAGTAGCTCATTCGGTTTCCCGCTCTTCGGCATTTTTCGGACGCAGAGCGAATACACAGGGACCGGCTGTTCGGCAAGGGCGCTCTGGACCGCCTCGCCGAGGCCTCCTGCCGCAAAGTGGTCTTCTACGGTGATGAGAGCGCCGGTATCGTCAGCGGCCTGCCTGAGCGTTTCGGTGTCTATCGGCTTGATGCTGTAAAGATCGATGACCCGGATTGCCAAGCCCTCTTTTTTCAATTCTTCATACGCTTTCAGCGCCTCGTGGAGGGTGATCCCGGCGGCGACAACGGTGGCGACATCGTTCCGGCTTGACTTGAGAATTTTGCTTCCGCCGATTTTGAAGTATTCATCGTTCCGGTAGAGGATGGGAGTGTCCTTACGCGTGGTCCGTATGTACGCGAGCCCTTTGTGGCCGGCCATCAACTCGACAAGCTTGTCCGTCGACACGGCGTCGGAAGGATAGAGCACGACGCTGTCCAAAAGCGTCCTGAACATGGCGATGTCTTCGAGCCCCATCTGGGAAGAGCCGTCCTCGCCGATGGAAACGCCCGCGTGGGAGCCGCAAAACTTTACGTTCGAGCGCGAATACTGGCACATGCGGATTTGGTCGAAGGCGCGGGTCAGAAACGCGGCGAAGGTAGAGACAAAGGGGATCTTGTTGCGAAGCGAGAGGCCGAGGGCCGTCCCGATCATATTTTGTTCCGCGATGTACATCTCGAAAAAACGTTCGTGGCGCACTTCCTTAAAGAGTTCGGAAAAAGTGGAGTTGCTCACCTCGGCGTCCAGGACCACCAGGTCCGGAAACCGGGGGGAGATGCGCACCAGCGAGCTGCCATAGGCGTGTCTCGTGGCAACTGGTTTCTCGCCGGTGTACGACACGGGGCGGGTCTGCTGCGCGGGCCGATGCCCGGGCCGGATATTTTCGGGTTTGGTTATTTGTCCCGTGATCGATTTGTCGACGGGCCCCAGTTCATCGAGCGCCTTCGGCAGTTCGTCTTTTTTAAGCGGTTTGCCGTGCCACCCGTTTTTGTCCTCGATGAACGACACTCCTTTACCCTTCAGAGTTTTTGCAATGAGCATGACGGGCCTGTCCGTTATATCCCTGACCTTTTCAAACGCGGAGACGATCTGGGTAATATTGTGGCCGTCTATGACTACCGCTCCCCACCCGAAGGCGGCGACCCGGTCCCGGTACACGTCGAGGTCGTGGCCGTTCATGGTCTCTCCGCGTTGTCCCAGCCGGTTCACATCCATGATGCCGATCAAGTTGCTGAGTTTGTAATGCGCCGCGATTTCCATGGCTTCCCACTGGGACCCTTCGGCCATCTCGCTGTCTCCCAGGAGAACGTATGTTCGATATGGAAGCTTGTCGAGGTACTTTGCATTCAAAGCCATGCCGACGCCTATGGAAAGTCCCTGTCCGAGAGATCCCGTGGCGGCTTCCGTATACCGGAAGGCAGGGGTCGGATGGCCTTCGAGCGGACTGCCGAACTTCCTGAAGCTCAGCAGTTCCTGTTCCGAGACCGCGCCTGCCGCGGCCCAGAGCGAATAGAAGAGAGGCGACGCGTGCCCCTTTGAGAAAATAAGCCGGTCATTGTTCGGGTGCGATGGGTCGTCGAGGTCATATCTGAACGTTCCGCCGAACAGAAGACCGGTCATCAGGTCCGCGGCGGAGAGCGAAGAGGTCGGGTGGCCCGAGCCTGCTTCGGTGGACATGACAAGGCTGTAGTAACGGATGAGTTTGGCAATGGCTTCGAGATTGTTCATAGAGCCCTCCTGATCGTATGGAACCACAGATTAACAC
>JBGPUS010000072.1:0-8554 GCA_041491325.1 Nitrospirota bacterium
GTCTCCGGGGTGGATATCTGGCTCAACACGCCGCTCCGCCCCCTCGAAGCGTCAGGAACGAGCGGCATGAAGGCAGCGCACAACGGGGTCATGAATTTCAGTGTGCTGGATGGATGGTGGATCGAGGGGCATATCGAGGGGTTTACCGGCTGGTCCATCGGCGGGCCGCCGACCGAGACCGCGCTGCCCGGCTCGGCGGATGCAGAGGACGCCGCGGACCTTTACAACAAACTCGAAAACGTGATCCTGCCCAAATACTACAATCCCGACAAGAGCGGCTGGAGCGCCATGATGAAGAATGCCGTGAGCAAAAATGCCTACTACTTCAACAGCCATCGCATGATGCGACGCTATGTCACGGAAGCGTATATACGGTAGCGCATTGCGTCATTAGTGTCTTTCCATTTGCAATCCTACTGAAACCACCCCACCTCCCCTTAGCAAGGGGAGGGAATCTTTACCGCCCCTCCTTGCCAAGGAGGGGTTGGGGAGGTGGTTCGGACCTAATGCTAGCGAAGGGTGTTTGCTAAATCCCCACCATCTCCTGGGTCACCCTGAGCACTTCTTCAACGGAGGTGATACCGGCTGCAGCCTTGATCAAGCCTTCCTGCCGCAGGGTCCTGAAACCCATTTGAGCGGCCGCCGCTTTAAGCGCGGAACCGGGGGCCTTGGCGACTATCAGACCCTGGATCGTTTCGTTCATTTCCATGAGCTCGAAGATTCCGACCCGGCCCTCGTAGCCCGTATTCTTGCAGGCCGGACATCCCTCGCCGCGATAGAACGTCCCCCCGGTGGTTTTTAAACCGAGACTCTTGAGCATTTCAGGCGTCGCGGCATAAGATTTTTTGCAGTGGTCGCAAATCTTTCGCGCAAGACGCTGCGCCAGGATCGCTATCGTGGCCGCTTCGACGAGAAACGGCTCGATGCCCATATCAATAAGCCGTGTCACGGCGCCGGCCGCGTCATTCGTGTGGAGTGTCGCGAATACCAGGTGCCCGGTCAGCGCGGCATGGATCGCTATTTCCGCCGTCTCCCGGTCACGGATCTCGCCCACCATGATGATATCGGGGTCCTGGCGAAGGATGGAGCGGAGCCCACTTGCGAATGTCACGCCCGCCTTGGGATTTACCTGGACCTGGTTCACTCCCATGATCTGGTACTCGACGGGATCTTCAACAGTTACAATGTTATTCGCCTTTCTGTCTATGGTGTTGATCCCGGCGTAGAGCGTCGTGGTTTTTCCGCTGCCGGTCGGGCCGGTTACCAGGATCATGCCGTAGGGCCGCGTGATGAGCCTCTGGAACCGCCCGAGCATCTCTTCGCCGAAATTCAAACCGTCGAGGTTCATGATGATCCGCGTCCTGTCGAGAATGCGCATGACGACGGTCTCGCCCTGAATGACCGGGAGCGTTGAAACGCGGATATCCACGGTCGTGTCTCCGTCCATGCGAAGCGTGTTGCGCTCGCGAAAGACCGCGGTCACTACCGGGCCGGTGTCCGTATGCGTTATCCGGGCCTGGAACCTGCCGTCCTGAGGCATCCGTTTTTCCGCTATGTCCATGTCGGCAAGGATCTTGATGCGCGAGACAATGGGCGAGTGCATTTCCCGGGGCAGGGTCCGCATTTCTCTGAGCACGCCGTCGATACGGTAGCGTACCTTGATGTTTTTCCCTTCCGGATCAAGGTGGATGTCGCTGGCGTGGTCCAGCATTGCCTGAGCGATAATCATGCTCACCAGTTTAACGACAGGAGCGTCTTCCGCGCCCACGCCGGGCATCCCCCCTATTTCAGCGTCCTCGCTCACTGTTTCCCCGGCAAAATCCATGGTAGCGGCATCGATGGTCTGGGCCATGCCGAAATAGCGGTCTATGGCCTTCTGGATGGCGCTTCGTGTGGCCACGACCTGCCGGATGTCTCTTCCCGTCGCCTTCTTGATATCATCGAGTCCGAAGATGTTGAGGGGGTCGGACATGGCCACCACAAGGGCTTCCTTGTCCTTAAACAGCGGGATGGCGTTCAACCGTCTCGCCAGGTCCGGCGGGATCAGTTTCACACTGTCATCGTCCACCAATTGTTTTTCAATTTCTATGTAAGGAATACGCAGCTGCCTGCCGAGAAAGGTAGCAAGATTATGCTCGTTGATGAATCCCATATCCACGAGGACCTCGCCGACCTTGCCGCCCCTTTTCTTCTGCTCTTCGAGGGCGCGCTTCAGCTGCTCTTCCTTGATGAGTCCGCCGGCAACCAGCATCTCGCCCAGTCTTTTCTTCGCATCCACTGCGGCCATTGCACTCTCCCTCGCTATGGAATAGGAACATCCCTTTGACTCAAGCTACACAAATATCTTGAAACAATATCCCCGATAGAATCACTCGGAGAGGACAAAAATGCTAAAAAAACCCTCATTCCCGGAGGGGAAGTCGGGAAACTCATCTTCGGATCCAAAAAAATACAAGTTTCCCTCTTTCGGTATTATAACAGAAAATTGCTGTATCAACAGGCCTTTTTATTCTTAACGTGTGGTAAAATATCGTAAATAACCCTTTTAAGCAAGAAGGATGAGAAAATGGCCGCCCATTCGCATAAAGAAGCCGATGAAAAAATATACCGGCTGAACCGGGTCTATGCCATGCAGAGTGCGGTCAGCAGGGCAATCGTTCATGTCCGGGACCGGGACAAGCTTTTCGATGAAGTCTGCCGGATCGCGGTTGAGCTCGGCCGGTTCCGAATGGCCTGGATTGGAGACGTGTCCACGGAGACCTCGCTGGTTAAACCGGTAACCAAATGCGGATTTGATGAGGGTTATCTCAATCTTATACACACGGCGGGCGGCGAATCCCCCTTGGACCTCGGGCAGGGGCCGACCATCCGCACGGGAACCCATGTCGTGTGCAACGATATAATAGCGGAGCCAGACACCGTCGCCCTGCGCGATGAGGCGCTCAAACGCGGATATCGTTCATACGCTTCGTTCCCGCTGCTTGTCAACGCGAACGTAACGGGCGTAGTGACCGTCTATGCCGACGCACCCGGCTTTTTCGACGAGGAGGAAGTGCGCCTGCTCGACGAACTCTCGCTCGATATCTCCTTTGCCCTCGAATTCCTGGAAAAGGAGAAGCGGCACAAAAAGGCGGACGAACTCGCGCTGCAGGCGCGGCTGGATTGGGAAGAAACGTTCGACACGATCACCGATATGATCACTGTCCACGATAAGGACTTCAACGTCATCCGCGCGAATAAGGCGGCAAAAAAATTACTGGGTTTGGAGCTTCTTGGTACAGGCAAGGACAAATGTTATCAGCATTATCACGGCTCTGAATGTCCACCCGAGGGCTGTCCGAGCTGCCTGAGCCTTGTGAGCGGCAAGCCCACTACGGTGGAATTCTTTGAACCTCACTTGAATCTCTTTTTGGAAATCTGCGCAATTCCAAGACACGACGCGCGGAACAATATCAGCGGGCTGATCCATGTCGTACGAGACATTACGGAGCAAAAGAAGCTGGAAGCGCAGTTGCGCCACGCGCAAAAAATGGAAGCCCTCGGCACGCTGACCGGCGGGATCGCCCACGATTTCAACAATATCCTCACCGCCATCGTCGGCTATGCCAACATCATAAAACTGAAAATCAGGCAGGACGACCCGGTGCGGCAGTTCGTTGAACAGATAGTCGTATCGACGGAACGGGCGGCAAGCCTGACTCAGGGCCTGCTCGCCTTCAGCCGGAAAGTCGTTGTCAACCCGCAGCCCATAAATCTGAACGAAAGCGTGGAGAGAATTGAAAAACTGATGGGCCGCCTTATCAGAGAGAACATCGTCTTGAAAACCGCTTTCACCGGCCGGATCACGACCGTCGTGGCGGACTCCAGCCAGCTTGAACAGGTATTGATGAATTTGATCACCAATGCCAGCGATGCCATGCCTGAGGGAGGAACGCTGACCCTGTCGACGGACCTTACTGAACTGGGAGATGAGTTCATCACCGCGCACGGGTACGGGAAAACAGGCGCGTATGCGACCATCACGGTGACCGATACCGGCCTCGGCATGGACGATGCTACCAGGAACAGAATATTCGAACCCTTTTTTACCACGAAAGAGGTCGGCAAGGGCACGGGGCTCGGACTATCCATCGTCTATGGCATCGTTAAACAGCATAACGGCTATATTGTCTGCACGAGCAAGCCCCAGCAGGGGACCTCCTTCGTCGTCTACCTCCCCCTGGCAAAAGCGGCGCTTCAGGGATCGGCCTCCAAAGAAGCAGCTTCTTTCAAAGGTGGTACG
Source organism: Nitrospirota bacterium (assembly GCA_041491325.1). Taxonomy (GTDB): domain Bacteria; phylum Nitrospirota; class UBA9217; order UBA9217; family UBA9217; genus JBAZLV01. The sequence continues at coordinate 4,283 of JBGPUS010000072.1, forward strand.
GAGACTATTCTCGTTGCCGAGGACGATCCGGAGATCAGGCGTTTGATGAAGACCATCCTCACCGATTTCGGCTATACTGTAATAATCGCGGAAAACGGGGCCGATGCAGTCCTGAAGTTCCGAGAAAACAAGGACACCATCAATCTGCTGCTGCTGGACGCGGTTATGCCGGTCAAAGACGGCAATGAAGCCTATGAAGAAATCCAAAATATGCGACCGGGGGTCAAAGCCGTGTTCATGAGCGGGTACAATTCAAACAGCGCGTTCCGAAAAAGTCTGGCGGAAAATAAGATTGAGCTATTATTAAAACCCGTGACCCCGGGGATGCTGCTCTCGAAGATCAGGGAGGTCCTGGATAGATGAAGGAACAGGAAAAAAGCACGCTGCTCGTTGTCGATGACGACCCTTATATTCTTGAGTCCATCTCAACGCTTCTCCAGGCGTATGGATACGGTGTTTATACTTCCCTGAGCCCTCTCGACGCTCTCAACATGGTGAAGACCATGCATTTCGATCTCGTATTGACCGACATCAAGATGCCGCAAACCACGGGAATCGAACTCCTTCAGGGCATCCACGCCTATAACAACCAGCTCCCCGTGATCCTGATGACCGCATTTGCGGAACTGGACGTTGCCGTCAATGCCATCAAGCAGGGCGCTTTTGATTTCATTACAAAACCGTATAACCCGGATTATCTGCTGCATTCCGTCGAAAAGGCGATCAGGTATACGAAAGTGGTGCGGATGGAAGAAAACTACAAGGCCATGCTCGAAGACACCGTGAGGGTCCGGACAAAAGAGCTGGCTGACGCGTTGACCATGGTCAGGAACGTGAGCAACGAGGTCATCCGGCGTTTGACCGCGGTTGCCGAGTACCGCGACACGGACACCGGGGCCCACATTGGAAGAATTGGCCTTTACTCCACCAAACTCGCGGAAGCCATGGACCTGCCGGCTGAATTTGTCGAAGCCATGAACTTTGCGAGCCCCATGCACGATATCGGGAAAATAGGAATCCCCGACAACGTCCTTCTCAAACCCGGAGCGCTTACGCGGGACGAGTTCGAAATCATTAAACAGCACACGGTCATCGGAGAAAAAATGCTCTCCGGTTCCTCCTTCCCGGAACTGCAATTTGCCGCGTCCATTGCGTTAAATCATCATGAACGCTGGGGCGGCAACGGATACCCGAGAGGGCTTACAGGCGAAGAAATCCCGATTGAGGGCAGGATCGTCATGCTCGCGGACCAGTATGACGCGCTGCGCAGCAAAAGACCGTATAAACGGGGTTTTGATCATGAAGAGACGTACAAAATAATCACCGAGGGAGACGGCAGAACCATGCCGGAACACTTCTGCCCCATGGTAATGCGGGTGTTTAAAGAGGTCGCGCCGACCTTTGATGAAATTTTCAAAGACCATCAGGATTGATGGACGACCATGACGTAGAAGCCTTGGCCCCTGTACCCTGTACCCTGGACCCTAGACCCTAGACCCGCCCCCAACCTTCCCTTGCATTCTTTTTGTGTTTATATTATAGTTTTACATGCAAAATAAAATAAAAAGCACCGAGGAACTCATCCCTCTCCTTGCCATCCTTCGCGCGACAGGACAAAAAATCGTTTTTACAAACGGCTGTTTCGACCTCATTCATACCGGCCACGTTCGCTATCTTGCGAAGGCGAAATCCTTCGGGAACATCCTCATAGTTGCCGTGAACGGCGACTCATCGGTCCGAGCGCTAAAGGGAGAAAAACGCCCTATTAACAATGAAGCGGACCGGATGGAAACCCTTGCCGCGCTCAAGGCCGTTGACTTCGTCGTCCTTTTCCACGAACCCGATCCTGCCCGGATCATCTCCGAACTGCAGCCTGATGTCTTGGTCAAAGGCGGCGACTGGCCGATCGAAAAGATCGTCGGCCGCGACACCGTCGAAGCGCGGGGCGGCAAGGTTATCAGCGTAGGATATATCGAAGGGGCCTCGACCACGGGGATTATTGAGAAGATCGTGAAAAGATACTCAAAGGCCTGACGCTGGGAGGTTGTGAAGTTAAGAAGGTGAGGAAAGGATGCCGGCTACGACGCGCATACGACATTTCAGAGATTTGGACGTTTACCAAAAGGCATTTGACGCAGCGATGACAATCTTCATGACTACCAAGGAGTTTCCTGCTGAAGAAAAATACGCGCTGGTCGATCAAATCCGGCGATCTTCCCGTTCCGTCTGTTCTAATCTCGCCGAAGCATGGCGTAAACGCAAGTACCCGGCTGTTTTCAGGAACAAGCTGACGGATGCTATGCAGGAAGCATCCGAGACGCAGAGCTGGCTCGAATTTTGTCTGGCATGTGATTATGTTAAAGGAGATTTTTTTTAATCGAATGGATCAGGAATACGAAAGCATCCTGGCCATGCTGAACTCAATGGAAAAATCTTATCAGAAGTTTTGCTTCTGAATATTTTTACTTGTCTTCGGATCATTTCCTCTTCTTGTCTGTCCCATCTTCCCAACTTCTCAACTTCGCATCATCCCGCTTCTCTAACTTCTCTGATTCAATAGAATACAATTCATCGTCGTCGAAACCGAAATAATGCCCGAGCTCATGCATCACCGTGTCCATGACTATCTCTTCTATTTCAGCCGGTGAAGAGGCGGCGGCTTCTATGGGGCGCTGATAAATGACGATCCGGTCGGGTAGGATGTTGCCGAAATTCCACTCCCGCTCGGTGAGCGGAACTCCCTGATACAGACCGAACAGGGTACCCCGCTCAAGGCCCATGTCTTGAAGGGTCTCTTGCGAAGGGCTGTCCTCGATCTCGATGGAAATATTTTTTATCTTCTGCTTGAATCTGCGCGGCAGGCGCCGGAGAGAATGCTGGACCAGTTGTTCGAAGGCGGATCGGTTCATGATAAAATTCAGGAGTCAGGAGCCAGACGTTTCTTCCTGACTCCTGATCCCTGACTCCTACTATTTCCCAAGGCTGGTGAAAACGTCCTTGCCGCGAAATATCGCGGCGTCACCCAGCTCTTCTTCGATTCGGATGAGTTGATTGTACTTGGCAATGCGGTCCGTGCGCGAAAGGGAACCGGTCTTGATCTGGCCCGTGTTCATTGCGACCGCAAGATCGGCGATGGTAGAGTCTTCGCTCTCGCCCGACCGGTGCGAGACGACCGCGGAATAGCCGGCCCGTTTCGCCATCTCGATGGCGTCGAGCGTCTCGGTCAGCGTGCCGATCTGGTTTAGTTTAATGAGGATCGAGTTGCAGATGCCTTGCTCAATACCTTTCTTGAAAATCGACGTATTGGTCACGAAAATGTCGTCACCCACAATCTGAATCTTCTTGCCGAGGCGGTCCGTCAAGAGTTTCCAACCCTTCCAGTCCTTTTCGGACATGCCGTCTTCGATGCTGATGATCGGATAGCGCTTTACCCAATCCTCATAAAAAGCGACCATTTCTTCAGACGATTTTTTCTTGCCTTCGCCTTTGAGGTCGTAGATCCCATTCTCATAGAACTCGCTGGCAGCCGCGTCCAGGCCGAGAAAAACGTCCTGTCCCGGTTTGTACCCCGCCTTTTCTATGGCCTCAAGAATCACCTGGATGGCTTCCTCGTTTGATTTCAGGTTCGGCGCGAACCCGCCTTCGTCGCCGACCGCGGTATTATAGCCTTTTTTCTTGAGCACCGATCTGAGGTTATGGAAGACTTCGGCGCCGATGCGCACGGCCTCGGAACACGATGCCGCGCCCGCGGGGATGATCATGAATTCCTGGATGTCGACATTGTTGTCCGCGTGCGCGCCGCCGTTCAGCACATTCATCATGGGCACGGGCAGTTCCTTGGCATTCGGCCCGCCGAGGTAGTGATAGAGCGGCAGGCCCGCGTCTTCCGCCGCGGCTTTCGCGACGGCAAGCGACACCGCGAGAATTGCGTTTGCGCCGAGCTTTCCTTTGTTTTCCGTGCCGTCCAGCTCGATCATGGTGCGGTCAATGACGGCCTGCTCAAGCGCATCCATCCCGGTAATGGCCGGGCCGAGCGCCTCGATGACGTTGTTGACTGCTTTTTGCACGCCTTTGCCCAGGTAGCGCGCGCCTCCATCGCGGAGCTCAAGCGCCTCACGCTCGCCGGTTGACGCGCCGCTCGGCACGATAGCGCGGCCCATCACCCCGCTCTCAAGGAGAACGTCGGCTTCGACCGTGGGGTTTCCTCTTGAGTCCAGCACCTCGCGCGCAAAAACGTCTATAATTTCGCTCATGTTTCCCCCTTTAAAATCA
>JBGPUS010000073.1:0-8510 GCA_041491325.1 Nitrospirota bacterium
GGGCGGTATCGATGCAGTCCTGGAGGGTCAGCTTCGCCCCCGCAAGGGTTTGCGTGGAAAGGCAGAGGAAAATCGTTAGAAGAAAGCCGACGATGCGCATAGCCGTCTCATGATCCTGTAATTATTCTTTGCACATCAGCGAAAGCTTGCATTTTCTTGTGGGGTATTGTATAACTTTTCATGCCCGCACGGTTCAAACCTACCGATATTCTTTCGCTGTGTTTTATCGCGCTGCTCGGCGTGGTAACGTTCACTCTCATTCCTGTCAACGCGGTATGGGGCAAGCTGATTTTAACCTATGCCCTGCTCGCCTCGATCGTCACGTCATTTGTACTGTATCAAAAACGGCCCGGAAGCTTAACGCGCTTTTCCTATTTTTACCCGGCGGCGTATGCCGTCGTGATCCTTATTCTTTTCAACAGTCTCGGCGATTTAATCCCCTCACTCCGGCACGGCCGCACGTTCGACGCTGTACTGGTCCGGATCGACTTCGCTCTGTTTGGGGTGCACCCGACACTCTGGATGGAACAGTTTATCCATCCCGCGCTCACGACGCTTTTCCAGCTTGCCTACATCAGTTACTATTTCATCCCGCTTTCTCTCGGCGCTGTCCTTATTATGAAAAACCGGGACCGCGAACTCGATGAGGCCCTGTTCGGCATTGCGCTTTGTTTCTATCTCTCTTATATCGGATACATCCTTGTTCCGGCATTCGGTCCGCGCTTTTCACTCGACCAGCTACAGTCCGCCGGGCTTGAAGCCGGCCCAATCACCGAAACCATCCGGGACCTTCTGAATCGCCTAGAGCACAATAAAACTGACGCCTTTCCGAGCGGCCATACCGCGGTGGCGCTCATGAGTCTTTATTATGCGTGGAAACACCGTGAAAAGACGCTTTACCGGATTTTGGCGCCCCTCGTGTCGGCGCTGATAGTCTCGACCGTATATCTCCGCTATCATTACGTGATCGACGTTATCGCAGGGGTGCTGCTCTTCGCAATTACCGCGCTGATCGCGCCCGCCTCATTCCGGGCTCTGTCACGCCGCAATCCGCTGGGCTAATTCCATAAGTCCGCCCGACACAACCGGGATTGTCAGGTTGTCGTTCAACGGGATCGGCAAAAGTTCCACTCCGGCCGCGGTTATTGCTCCAAGAATGATGACCCAGCCTTCAACAGGCGCCCCCAGAAGAGACAAGAGGAACCCGGAAAAGAGCGCCGCAACGGCAAAGGCGGCGGTCCCTTCCAGACTTTTATCGCCTATTCTCGTTCTGCCGTAGCGCTCGCCCACGGTTGTCGCCGCAACGTCTCCGAACGCGAGAAAACAGATCGCCGCCGCGGCCGCTCCGGGAGAGTAAAGGTACAGGGACAAACCGACGCCGAGGACGTACGCCCAGGTGCCGGTCAGTTTATGCTCTTCGTTTTTCCGAACAAAGCTTTGAAACCGGTCAAAGATGAATCGATTCCATGCCGGGACCAAAAGCCGCGCTCCATCGACAACGAGAACGATCACGAGAAGCGAACCATAGAGTAAGAGCGCCCGTTCCCTGCCGAGAACATAATAAGCCGATAAAAGGCTCAAACCGCCCAGGAGATGATAGAGCTTGCGGCCGATATGGTTCATGCAATCTTCTTTTCGTAGATCCGGTATTTTTTATAAAGCTTGCCGCCCATAAGCATGCAGCCTTTTTGCATGAGCGTATTATCTTCCAGCACCCAGGACATCTCGGCCCGCTCGTAGCCCTTGCGCATGGCTGCCTTGAACGACTCAAGGTAGAGCATGCCTTCGATGCCTTTCTTTCGGTACTGTTCTTTCACTCCCATGGTCAGAACGCGAATATCGCTGATCGTTCTCGTATACCACAGAAACTTCAAGAGGCCGATGAGGCCGAGTTTGCCGTCAAGCTTGCTCAGGACCTGATTGTAATCCGGAATCGCCAGAAAAAACCCCGCTGGTTCGTTGTTTACCTCGGCCATTATCAGCAGTTCCGGCTCGATAAGCGGTTTGAGTCTTTTGGCCATGGATTCTATCTCTTCATCAGTCATGGGAACAAAACCCCAGTTGTGGCTCCAGGCTGAATTGTAGATGTCCTTGACCGCTTCCAGCTCTTTCTGGAAATTTTTCATGCTCGCCGGGCGCACCACGAGGCCGGGAAGCTTCGCGTAAGTCGCCGCGGCCAGCCGTTCGAGCCTTGCCACGGCGGAAACTTCCCGGATCACCGAGATGTACGCATACAGGTCCTTGGCTTTTGCCAGTCCGCAGCGCTCCATTAACTCGTGATAATAGGGAGGCGTATAGGTCATCATAATCATGGGAGGCTGGTCGTACCCTTCAAGAAGAAAACCGCACTCATCGTTCGCCGAGGGGTTCATGGGACCTCGCATAATTTCGATGTCCCGCTCCCGGAGCCAGGCCGAAGCCGCGTCAAGCAACGCCCCTGCGACGGCCGCGTCGTTCCGGCATTCAAAAAATCCGAAAAAACCGGCCTGTTCGTTGTGAATATTGATATGATTACGGTCTATAACCGCCGCGATCCGTCCTACGACCTCATGATCTTTTCGCGCGAGAAAATACGCAGCCTCGGCGTGGTGAAAGAACGGGTTCTTGTCACCGAGGATGAATTTCATGTCACTCACAAGCGGGGGCGTCCAGTTTTTGTTCCCGGCGTAGATCCGCCAAGGAAACGTTATGAACCGGTCTAAACCCGCCTTATCGGAAACGCGTTCGATGTTCATATGCGCCCTAGGAAATCAGCCCGAGTTTTTTCCCGGCCCGTTCGAGTATCACCAGCGCCCGATCGAGCATGTCTTCGGTGTGGGTGGCCATGAAACTCGTGCGTATCATGCACCGGCCCGAGGGAACGGCAGGCGGCACGACCGGGTTGACGAACACTCCTTCGTCGTGAAGGATCTTCCACATCATGAACGTCGGCTCCATTTCACCGGTGAGAATGGGGATAATGGGCGTCTCCGTGGGTCCGGTTTCGAACCCCAGCTTCGTGAACGCCGTCTTCATCTTCCTGGTGTTGCTCCAAAGGCGGTCCCTTCTCTCCGGTTCCTGATCGATGATATCGAGCGCGGCAATGACCGAAGCCACTGAAGCCGGCGGCGGGCTCGCGGAAAAAATGAGCGGGCGGGAAGTATGTTTAATATAATGGATCACGCTCTCGTCCGCTACGACGAAGCCGCCGATGGACGCCATGGACTTGCTGTACGTGCCCATGATGATGTCCACTTCCCGCTCCAGGCCGAAATGTTCGGCGGTCCCCCGGCCGGTCTTGCCCAGAACGCCGACGCCGTGGGCGTCGTCCACCATCAGCCGTGCCCCATATTTTTTGCAGAGATCGACGATGTCCGGAAGCGGCGCCAGGTCACCTTCCATGCTGTACACACCGTCCACGATCACCATCTTGCCTCGCGTCCCGCATTCCTTGAGGACGAATTCGAGGCTGCGCATGTCGTTGTGCCTGAATTTTTTTACCTCGGCAAAGGACAATCGGCAGGCATCGATAATACTCGCATGATCCAGCTTGTCGAGCACGATCACGTCGTCCTTGCCCGCGATCGATGAGATGATGCCGAGATTGGTCTGATACCCCGTGGAAAAGGTCAGAGCGGCTTCTTTACGGAAAAACGAAGCGAGTTTTTCTTCGAGCTGAACGTGAAGGTCGAGGGTTCCGTTTAAAAATCGGGAACCAGCGCAGCCGCTGCCGTATTTTTTTACGGCTTGTATGGCCGCATCTTTAACCTTGGGGTGGCTGGTAAGCCCCAGGTAATTGTTCGACCCGAGCATGAGCATCGTTCTCCCGCCGACGACCACTTCAGGGTTTTGCTCCGATTCCACGACGTGGAAATACGGGTAATATCCCGCAGCCATGGCTTCTTTTGCCGCGGTAAACTTCCGGCATTTGTCAAAAAGATCCAAATCAGTTTTCCTCCGTGTTGTGGGAACGACGCGCGTCTTTCTCCGGCAGCCACCGGTGCTCGCGGTACCATTTCCAGGTGAGTTCCAGGCCCTGCTGTAAAGAGCGCGTCGTTTTATATCCGAGTTCGTTCTCCGTGCCGTTGAGGTCGCAGACCCAATACTTCTGAGCGGCTTCCCGGACTTTTTGTCTGTTCGTCAAGGCGGGCTGGGAAGAAAACAGGCTCCCGAATTCCGACGCCAGGCCGATCATATACGCCAGGGCGTAAGGTATTTTTATATTAAGCGCCTGTATGCCTCCCGTCGAGAGCAAGGCCTGTCTGAATTCAGACCAGGAATAGGGCCTTCTTTCGGCAACGAAATATCTGCTGCCGCTTCGCACCTTCTTGTTCGCCGCGAGGACCAGGGCTTCCGCCAGATCTTCGACATAACAAAGGTTGATATACCGCTCGCCGCCGAAAAGCTCGAGCGTAATTCCGCGAACCGCCCAGCGAAACAGCTCGAACATGTCCCCGTCCCGGGGTCCATACACTGCCGCCGGCCGGAGTATCACCACGGGGAAACGATCCTTATAGAGCAGCGCTTCTTCCTCGGAGAGAAGCTTGCTCCTGCCGTAATCCGAAACAGGCCGCGGAGCATCGGTGTCCTTGACAGGCTTTCCGTCCGGGCTTGGGCCTGCCGCCGCAAGGCTTGAAACCAGCACAAACTTCTTGATGCCGGGATTACGATCCGCGCAGGCTTGCAGGAGGTTTCTTGAGCCTTCCTGGTTCACCCGGTAATAGTCCCGGGCCCGCTTTGCTTTGGTAAGCCCCGCGACATGAAATACATACGATACGTTACGAACAGCGGGGAGCAACGACTCGCGGTCCCGGCAGTCGCCCTGCACAAGCTCCACGTTCATGCCGGCAAGCCAACGGAGGTTGCGCGGATCCCTCACGAGACAGCTAACCGCATACCCCTTCCGCAGCAGCAACTCGACGAGATGACTTCCGACCAGTCCCGTGCCGCCCGTAACAAGAACTCTCGTTAAGCCTGCTTGCTCCATTGTCTCCCTGCACGGTGCTGCGATTTTGGGCAGTGTACCGAATATACTGAGTATTGTCAAGGTAAACGGATTTTCGTGACCGGATTTTTACGTCAATCGGATTTTTTTGCGCGCTTTACCCTGCGGAGTGATCGGCTCTGCCCGAACAACGGCGTGCCTTACCGGCTTAGTGAGGTTCCCGAACGTTATTGGACAGACTGCACACGGGGCTCATGTCGCATTTTTCACACTCAAGCTGGATGGTGCTGTGTAGCACGTTGAACTTTTGCGTCAGGAGGGCCTTTATCTCGTCGATGACGTTCCTGCACCCGCTGACAAGCTGGTCATCGATCAGCACGTGGGCGCTCAAGGCGTACACACCGGAGGTGATCGTCCAGAGGTGGATGTGGTAAGCTTCCTGTACCCCTTGTACTTTGGCGATCTCCTCGGCCACGGCTTCGATGTTGATATGGGACGGCACCGATTCCAACAGGATGTTTACGGATTCTTTCAAAAGTTCCCATGCGCCGTAAATAATCACGCACGAAATGAGTATGCTGAGGATGGGGTCGATAAGGTACCAACCGGTGTTCACGATGACGATACCGCCGATAATCACTCCCACCGAAACCGCGGCATCTCCCATGATATGCAGAAACGCGCCATGGATATTGAGGTTGGCATGCCGGTGTTTCATCAGGACGGCTGCGCCGGCAATATTGGCGACAAGGCCGACAACGGCGATGACCAGCATCAGCGTGCCCTGGACAGGCTGAGGATGCAGTATTCTGAAATAAGCTTCGTAGATGATATAGATGGATATCAGAACGAGCGTGATCCCATTGATTAATGCGGCCAGAATCTCCAGACGGTAGAATCCGAAGGTCTTTTTACCGGTGGCCGGCAAGGTAGAGAACTTCATGGCGAAGAACGATAACAGGAGGGAAATATTATCAATAAGCATATGCCCTGCGTCCGATAAAAGCGCGAGGCTGTTCGATATCAGGCCGCCGATCACCTCGGCGATCATCATGAGAACAGTGATAGCAAGAGCGATCAGCAGGTTTTTTCCACCGCCGACAGGCGACTCGCGGCCCTCATGATCATGCTCGTGAGCATGATCATGAGGGCCGCTATGGGAATGGGCAACAGACATGCTTCGCTAGACTCCGTTCAATTCACTGTCTTGTCCAGAACTTCAACTCCGGGACTGCCTTGATCACACCGAGCTTCGCGGCGTATTCGTAGAATGCAGTCAAGCCCTTCCGCTCATCCTCGCCGAAATCATACGTAATGGAACGCCAGTAGTTCAACAGGATGTCCCCCTCGATGCCGAAGCGGACCGCTTGCGTGCGGGCAAGCTCCCGCAGATGCGACAGACCGTAATCCTTTGATGCTATAAGTATAGCATAAAGCGCCGCAAGCTCTTTTTCCAACTTCGCCACATAGTTCACGTGCCACAGCGCAAATACGAACGGCAGTCCGGTAAACTCGTGCCAGAGTTCGCCAAGGTCATAGCGATAGACACAGCCCGGCGCCGCTGCCTGCACAAGAGCAAGGTCGCCGATGGTCAAAAATGCGTCGGCCCGGGAAGAAGGGTCTTCAGCGCCTTGCGTATAAGGGACATACACGGGGTCTACGCCGCAGCGAAACCGGAGGAGAATTTTGAGAAGCACGACCGAGGTGGCCGAGGCCGTGGTCAACGCCACGATCTTTTTGTCGAGTTCGTCAAGAGGCACGCGGCTTTGGAGGATGATGCTCATGACGTTCTTTCGCGCGGCTATGGACAGTCCCGGCAAGAGCAGGTAGCGGCCGGGGTTCACCGCATACTCGATGGAGGACGAGGGCGAAACATCGACCCCGCCTTCATACAGAAGACGGTTCAATTCCGTGGGCACGCCTTCCACAAGCGTGAACGGAAAGGCAGTCTGTTTCGTTACGATCCCTGCATGAGGCGGAAAGCAATTTGAATAGACTATATGTCCGAGTTTGAGCATTCATCCTTCTTCGGGCGACAACATCCACTCGCTCCTTCTGCAAAGCTACACTTTAGTCATTCCCGAATGCTCCTATCGGGAACCGGTTTTTTCAAACAATGAGCAAACTAAAATCTTTGGATTCCGGCTTGAACCATGCCGGAATATCGAGAAAATGATATGCGGTGCTAAAAAATCCGCCGTAGTCCTAATTGTGATGAGCAGGGGCTCTTTTCTTTTTTACCCATTCTTCGAAGTCATCGATGAGCGTGTACACCACGGGAACGACGACCAGGGTGAGCAGCGTCGAGGTAATCAGTCCGCCGATGACAGCAATGGCCATGGGCGCGCGGGACTCCGAGCCCTCGCCGAATTTCAACGCGGTCGGCAGCATGCCGAAGACCATCGCGGCCGTGGTCATGACAATGGGCCGGAGCCGCACCGGTCCCGCTTTGAGGAGCGCCTCGTTCCGCTCCATGCCGCGCTGCCGGAGCGTGATCGTGTAATCCACGAGCAGGATGGCATTCTTGGTCACCAGACCCATCAGCATGATGATGCCGATAAGGCTGTAGATATTGATACGTTCACCCGTAATCATAAGGAGCCCCATGGCGCCGATGAAGCTCACCGGCAGGGAGAACATGATGGTAAAGGGATGGACAAAGCTCTCGAACTGGGACGCCAGGATCATATAGACCATGATGATCGCGATGACCAGGGCAAAGGCGATGTTTTTGAACGAGTCGAGCATTGCATCGGCCATGCCCACGTAGCGGGTGGAAATATCAGGCGACGCGTTTTTCTTCACGATCAGGTCCAAGTCCTTCATGGCCTCGGCCATCGGCTTCGTCTTTTCCGTGCCCGCGAACAAAGTTGCGGCCCGTTGACGGTTATAGTGCATGATAACAGTAGGACCTTTGCCGGTCTGAATTGACGTCACGTCCTTAAGATGCACCAATTCTCCCGTGGATGAACGCAACCAGAGCGTATCAAGGTCGGACGGACGGTCCCGCTCGGAAGCGATCAGCCGGGCCATGATATCATACCGCTCCCCTTCCTTTTCGTCCTTGAATTTGCCGATGTTTTCTCCGCCGATCATGGTATTCACCGTATTCCCGACGGTTGTTGCGCTCACCCCGTAATTCGCGGCCTGGTCCCGGTCGATCCGGATCCGCACTTCAGGCTTGCCGACTTCAATGGTCGAATCGACATCGACGATGCCGGGCATTTTTGCGAACTGGTCCCTGATCGCAATAGTCCGTTTGTTCAAGTCATCGAGTTCCCTGCCCTGGATCATGAGCTGAATGGGCACCGATCTCATCCCGCCGCCGACCATGGCGATCAACTCAACGGACGATTTCAGCTGAGGCACGTTCGTGACGGTATCGCGGACCTGCTTCATAGAGTCTATCTGGGCGGTCGTCCGCTCTTTCCGCTCCTTGAGGTTGACATAAATCCTGCTCTTATTGACGTCCGGCGTAAGGTCGGATCCGGTAACGTAGAAGGTGCTCTGCACGTCCGGTCTCAGACGGAGCTGCTCGTCGACCCCTTTCATCAGGGCATCGGCCCGGGGCAGCGAGTAGTCAATA
>JBGPUS010000074.1:0-8244 GCA_041491325.1 Nitrospirota bacterium
GCCTGCCTGGCCATGGATGCTCACGAAAAGCAAGGCCCCGGCCGCGTTCGAAGCGGCGGCCCGGTCGTCCGGTGAGAGCGCCTGGTCTTTGTCCCGGGTCAGAACCACTTTGAGCAGCGGATTTTTTTGCAGAATTTTTTTAACGGCGAGGGCCATGTCGAGCGTGAACATTTTCTCGGGACCCTTCGGCGTGATAAGGCCCGTGTCCCTGCCGCCGTGCCCGGGGTCGAGGACGACGACCGCGAGCGGTTTATCCACGGGCTGCACCGGGGCCGGCGCCGTTCCCCGGGCGATGTCGAGCACGATCCGGTCCGGAGCGCGCAGCGCAAAATCCTTGGCTGCCCCCGCCGCGGCCTCGAGCCGCACAAAGATGGCGGTCCTCCCCGCATCGTCTCTCGTTTCCAGCCCGTTCACCACGCCGTCCTTGATGACCGGAAGCTGCGTTTTGACGAAAAGCGGGGCCTCGTATGCGGTAAGAATAAGGCCGCTGTTGTCCGCCGCCCTCGTCACGACGTAGGGCGCCGCGGCATCGACCTCGAAGACGATGCGCGTAAACGAAGCGTAGGAAAAATAACGCGCGTTTTTTATCGTCATTCCTTTTTCCGCTGATAAGGAAAGCGCGGGCAGGAGCAGGAAGGCCGACAAAAGAAGCTTCAAAATGGTCCGCATGACAGTGGTCATAGTAACATAAGAGGGCGCGTTGTGCAAGAAAAAGGCGGTAAAAACCCTAAAATTACCGGGCAATACAAGTTGAAGTTGTAGAAACTCCGTGAAGCGACCCGCCCTTTCCGGCCGCGCTGAGGATGAATCCAAAACCGAGCGGCAGCTTGCTTTCTCTATTCCGGCATGGTAATCTACGGCCTGATGAATGCGCTTAAAATCTTCGGCGAAGCAGGCCTGATCAGTTCGGCCATGTCCTCGGCCTACGAACTCCGTCCGCAGCAGCTCGCCATGGCCGAGGCGGTCGATAACGCACTTACGAACAAGAACCACCTGATCGTCGAAGCCGGCACCGGCGTCGGCAAGAGCCTCGCTTACCTCGTCCCCCTCATCCTCTGGGCGCGCGAGGAGAAATGCCGCTCGGTGGTCGCGACCTATACCAAGGCCCTCCAGCAGCAGCTTGTGGACAAAGACCTCCCCTTTCTTAAAAAAACGCTCGGCGATTTTCGTTTTGCCCTCTGCGTGGGCGGAGAAAATTACCTTTGCCTCCGCCGGTTCGACCACCTCCGCATGGGAGACCTCTACGAACAGGTAGAGGTAGAGGCCTTGAACCGCCTCTTCGAGTGGTCTACCCGGACTCGCACCGGGCTTAAGAGCGAGCTGACGTTCGAACCCAGCCCCGCGCTCTGGGCCAAGGCGTGCCGCCAGGCCGATCTTTGCTTCGGAAAGGACTGCGGGTTTTACAAGGACTGCTGCTATCAAAAAGCGAAAATTCTCGAACAACAGGCGCACATTCTCGTGGCAAACCACCACCTTTTCTTCGCGGACCTGGCCACGGGCGGCAACGTGCTTCCGCGTTACAAGGCCGTTGTGTTTGACGAGGCGCACCAGGTCGAGGGCGTGGCAACGGATTATCTCGGTGTCGAAGTTTCCAACTTCTCAGCGCGCTATTTACTAGACTCGCTCCTCTCCCACCGCACGCGCAAGGGCCTGCTCACGCGCCTTACCATTCAGGGCGCAGCCGTGCAGGACGTGCGCGGCATGCTCGAAGGACTCCGGGTTATTGCGGAAAATTTCTTCCTGAACCTGCACCCCGTCCTTCGCAACGAACCGACGCTCAGGCTGAGACAGCCGGGCATCGTGCCGGACATCCTGAGTGATCCGCTCATGGAACTCAGCGACGGACTGCTGAAGCTCACCGTTGAGACGCATGAAGAGGAGCTCGAAGTCAAGGCCTTCGCGGAACGGGCAAAGTCCCTCGGCGCCGCGGTGCGCACGAATCTCTCGCAAAGCGTCGAAGGGTTCGTGTATTGGGCGGAGCGCGACCATGCGCGCTGCCGGCTTGTTGCTTCGCCGATCGATGTGGCGGACGTTCTTCGGGAGGAGCTTTTCGGAAAAACGGAATCCGTGGTCCTCACCTCGGCCACGCTTTCCGCGGGAGGATCTTTTGCGTATATCAAAGGACGCCTGGGCCTCGACGCGCCGCAGGAACTGATGCTCGACTCGCCCTTCGATTTCGAGAACCAGGCGCTGCTCTACGTAGCTCCGGGGCTTGATGCATTGAAAACAGACGGTTTCCAGGAAAAATTCGAAGCGGAATTAAAAGCCGTATTATCCATCACGCGGGGAAGAACGCTTGTGCTTTTTACCAGCTACGGCCAGCTGCGCGCAAGCGCCGAGACCGTGCGGAGAGAATTGCCCGAGCTCGGATTTTTGTGCCAGGGAGAAATGCCCGCCTATCGCCTCGTTGAACAGTTTAAGCTCGTCCCGAATGCCGTGCTCATGGGCACCGCGTCGTTCTGGCAGGGAATCGACATTCCCGGCGACGCGCTCCAGTGCGTGGTGATTGCGAAACTGCCCTTCGCGGTGCCGGACGAACCCATTACCGAAGCGAGAATGGAGCGGCTGAAAAATCCCTTTTACGAATATCAGGTCCCCCAGGCCACGCTGCTCTTTCGCCAGGGCTTCGGCAGGCTCATCCGCACCAAGAGCGATCGCGGGGCCGTCGCCGTACTCGACTCGCGCATCATGACGAAGAGCTATGGGAAATCGTTTTTTAAATCAATCCCGAAGTGCAGGATCACGGACGAGCGCGGAGAGTTCGGGAAGTTTTTCGGAAGTCTGAGAAACGAGAAGTAATCCTAAAAACGGCGGTTGGAACCACGGATAAACACAGATGAACGCAGATGAAAACAAAATCAGTAATTTAGTTCATTTACGGTTTTCACCTAGCAGGTGATACGGGAATTTGATTTATGTTTTTGAATTATCAGTATTTATCTGTGTTCATCTGCCTGCGCCCGGCGTTTACGAGTGTGTGCGCGAGTGCAGGGTGTGGTTAACTGCTTTTTTCAGGATAATCCGTCCGCGGTTCTGGTAACGGGGATGTCGGCAACGGTAACAAACTATCCCGACTCCAAGAATTACTACTTCAGTAGCACAACCTAATCCACATCTTCTGTTAAAAACCTGTGATTAACTCTGTGAATATGTCCGGCTTAAGCGCTTACTCCGCGGGTCGGCTGCACTTTGCCTTGCAATGAGGCAGTTGTTTTTGTGGAGGGAGTGGCAGCGGCAAGAATGACCATGCACACCGCGATTACGGCGTAAGAATCTCAGAACATTTGCTCATCAGGGCCTCGGC
Source organism: Nitrospirota bacterium (assembly GCA_041491325.1). GTDB lineage: Bacteria > Nitrospirota > UBA9217 > UBA9217 > UBA9217 > JBAZLV01. Next base: position 3,305 of record JBGPUS010000074.1, read on the forward strand.
TTTTTTTTCATCGATCACCAGGCGCACCAGTTTTTTGCAACTGTGGACCGCCGCATCGAGACTCTCTCTTGTTTCGTGGGTGCACCTGATCTTTCCGGTGATTTTTTCCGCATCCGCGCCGAGGATCTGATGGGCCGCGACGATCAGCTCGCTTTTCATGGTCTCAATGGTCGCCTTCTCATCGACGACAACATGCCCTTTTTCCACAAGCTCTTCGAGACACTGCGGGACATTCATAAGTCCCTGACTCGCGTCGATGATTTTAGCAACGCTTGACTTGCCGTCAACGCAAATAAGGGTACTCCTCAAATCGCGGGAAAGGCCGTCATTTCTCGTGCTGATCTCTTCTTCGCCTTTTACCGATTTTTTGTAGACCGTCAGTTGATTCATGCCGCATCCTTATTCGGAAAGTTCCTTGATGATCCGGTAGATCAGGTTGACGGTTATCAGCACATAAACCGCTCCGAAAAAGAAGATGCCTGAAACGATCAAGCGCAGGACCGACTCAGGAATTGCGCCGAAAAAAGGCAGGGTCGCGTATCCGAGGGTGAAGAATACAACAAGCCCAATCAGGAAATTCCACTTTTTCCCGATGATCCCGCCCGGAACATTGTGTTTCAAGGACGTTACCAGGTAGAGGCAATAAACCATAACGAGTATCGAAGCCATGCTGATCACGAACGTAATATCTAATTCCATTTTATCCTCCAGAGAGTAGTTTTATCCTAAAAACGGGTTTGACACACCTTGTACTCGTTTATGGCGGCGCTTTCGCAAGAGCAGGCTACGCACACACACTCGTAATTGCCGGGCTCAGGCGGGTCAAATCGGATAGGAAGGAGTCGGGATAACGGCGGTTTTTTCCTTGATAAGTGGTTCACCCAACAGGTGAAGGCATAGTTTTAGAATTCATCCGCTTTTACAATAGGTTAATCCGCTTCTTCCGTGACCGGGAAAGGTTTTCAACAAGGGCGCTTCCGGGCGCAGCCAACGAGCCGCGCCGCCCGCTCCCTATGCGGCGTTTCCGCGTCCGCCGCCATTTTTCATAATACAACCCATTAATTGCAAAGTCAAGCAACTAAATAAGTGCATTGTTAATAATATTGTTGACTCGTCCGAAAAGAATACTTTATAATATCGGCGGTTACTGTTCGCTCATTTGTTTTCGAAAAATCGATCCGGCCGGCCCGCATTTTGGTCCGAACAACCGCCGCATGGCGGACTTTATTACTACTGCAAGGAGGATACACCGATGTTACATCACCGCATGAGCGCTACAGCGCTTGCAGCGGCCCTGACGCTCGGGCTTTTAATCGCGCCCGCGGCCCAGGCCCCAGCCCAGGAAAAAGCTTCGGCCCCGGCAGCGCCGCAAGCAAAGCCCACGAACATGAAACTGTGCATAAACTGCCATCAGCCCCAGCCGGGCAATCTGAGGGGCCTTTTCGACAGCGTGGCTGTCAAGTCCCAGTCCCTTCAGATCAAGATCGACGAAGCCACCGAGATCGTAAAGTTCAATCCGCAAACCCTCACGGTCCTCGAAGGAGGAAAACCGGCCGACGTCGAAGCCCTCCGCACTACCAAGAGAGGGCATGAAGTCCGCGTCGAATACACCGAAAAAGACGGGCTCAAGACCGCCGTGCTGATCTCGACCAAACCGCTTATCAAGGTCGCTATCGAGAAGCTGATGACCACGGCCGAGGTGGAGAAGCTCGTGGCCATGGGCCCGGAAAAGGGCAAATACACGCTCGTGGATGCCCGGCCCGCGCCCCGGTTCCAGGAAGGCTCCATCCCGACTGCCATCAACATCCCCGACCCGGCCTTCGACAAGATGGCCGGCAAACTGCCCAAGGACAAGAGCGCATTGCTCGTGTTCTACTGCGGCGGCATGACCTGAGCAATGAGCCCTAACTCTGCCGGTAAGGCGGAGAAGCTCGGCTACACCAACGTAAAAGTGTATCATGAAGGTCTGCCCGAATGGTCCAAAAACAGCTATAGCATCCTCGTGCCCCAGTTCCTGAAAGAAGCGTTTATCGACAAAGAAATACCCACCGTGCTCCTCGACGTCCGTCGCGCCAAAGAGGCGGGGAAGGGCTTCATCAAGGGCGCCGTGTCGCTCCCGGCGGCAGACGTCGAAAAAGCCCTTGCGAAATTTCCCGCAAAGGAGCTGAAGCCGCCGGTCATCATCTACAGCGACAAGAGCGGCGATGACGCCGTCAAGACCGCAAAAGCCTTGGTCAAAGCGGGGTACAAAAATACGAAAATCGTGACCGGCGGTTATGCCGCGTGGCTGGAAGCCAAGTTCCCGGTCGAGACCGGGAACCTCAACACGGTGATCGCGTATGCACCCAAGCCCAGGCCGGGCGAAATCTCCTTCGCCGATTTCACGAGGATCGCAAAAACCACTGCGCCGGATGTCCTTATCCTCGATGTCAGAAATCAGGATGAGGGCAACAGCGGCATGATAAAAGGCGCCAAGCTCGTGCCCGACGAGGAGTTGCTCGCCCGCCTGGCCGAACTCCCCAAGGACAAGCTGATTATCGCGCACTGCGCCACGGGGATCCGGGCCGAGATGGCCTACCACAAGCTCAAGGAGAAGGGCTACAACGTCAAGTTCTTGAACGCAAAGGTCGAGATCGACAAGGAAGGGAACTTCAAGCTCGAAAAATCGTAAGAGACGGTTTTAAACGCGACTTGTTATATTTGACTTGATTCACGCCCCCCGGAAGGTTGTCCTTCCGGGGTTTTTTTGTGCGGCAGGCTAATGCCGTTACGATGCCGGGGAGTGAGAGGGGGACGGCAGGGATCTTCATATCCGACGCGCAGCGTCGGGTGCGGGCTGTTTACGCGGAAAACCTTTTAGCAGCGCGTGCTCGTGCCTTGGCAGCCTCTTCCGCGCGGTTCCTCGGCAACGCATTCGTATCAAGCGAGTTCAGAAGCTTTTTTGAGACTGCCGCCACGTCGTCAACAGCAGTAAGGAATGCTGCTTCGTTGGCCTTCGATGGCTTGCTGAACCCGCTCACTTTTCTCACGAATTGCAATGCGGCCTCGTGAATTTCTTCGTCCGTCACGGGCGGGTCGAAGTTGAAGAGGACCTTGATGTTTCTGCACATAAGCGTTACCTCGATTTGCGTAGCCCGTCAACAACGAGCTAACCCGCTTGTCGGGTTGAGCGACTGGTTATGTTGCCATCCAGTCGCGAGCGATCGACATCCGAAAGCTTCACTCCTTAAGATGCATTCTCAACTGTTATGTTATTGTCGGATAGTAATTTGATTAGGTCATTTCGTTTTTTTAAATACCCACCCAGGGATAAAGTTGTAGTCAGATTATTTGAACAATCAAACATTAGAATCCATTTGTCATACTCATATTTGAAGCCAAATATTATTTCTTTTTCCCGAGTCAGAATTTCTCTTACCTTTACGATATCGTGAGTATTTAATATTTCCTTTTTAAAAGGGGCAAGGCAGATAATGAGATCATCCTGTTTTATTACGGCAAAAGGATTCTTACATAACCAAACTGTATGTGCCATAACAGCTCCGCCAAGGAATAGCGTAATGCCAAGCATAAGGATATTTAGCGGATTTAAATCAAAGGCGCCATTTTTAGTACGTAAGAAACCCAAGGTTTGTGCCATTAAAGTCAGCCAAATAAAAAAGAGCGGAATCTTGCTCCATATGTCCTTGGCACTTCTTTCTATTCTGTTCATCATATTCAAGCCTCAATTAGAGTTAAGGACTTTTCGCTACTTGGATATAACATGTTGTTGAGAGTTAACTGCACAGCATACAAAAAGGCGCAAAGGCCGACAACCAGTTGCTCGGGAAACAGCTAGGTGAAGGTTATCATAGGCTTTATGCCCGGTCAATAAAAAACGGCTTGACGTACCCATCGATTTTTACTACACTTTTTTCAGGACTCATACAAACACAATAATCCTTGTTACATTCCTACGGAATCCCCCTCACCCCACCCTCTCCCCGCTGGGGAGAGGACAAAATTAAGGGGCAAGACTGTAGCGAGCAAAGATCTACTGTCTTGCCTACCTATAGAACCTTGAAAGAGAAGCCCGCTCAATTAATGCGGCCACAACACCCGATTATGGTGAAAAATAGTCCTATCGAATTCCCCATCGACGGAACGCTGGACCTGCATACGTTTCAGGCCTCTGAGGTCGAAGACCTCGTTCCGGAATATCTTATTGCATGTCGCGAGCGAGGCATCCTGCAAGTACGGATCATTCATGGGAAAGGCATCGGAACTCTCCGGCGCACTGTTCAATCAATTCTTAAAAAGCTGCCTTATGTGGAATCGTATCAGACTGCCGGGGAAGAAGCGGGAGGTTGGGGAGCAACGCTTGTAATGCTGAGGGTAAAGTAGCAGGGTGCAGGTGATGCACGGAGCTTTCACTGCTTCGCCGTTCCGACCGTAAGCCCGGATATGATCCGATCGAGAAAAACGGTATACAGCAGGGCCACGGGTATGCTCGCCAGAAGCGCGCCGCCCATGAGCGCGCCCCAGTAAAACACATCTCCCCTCACTAGCTCCGTGGTCAACCCGATCCCGATGGTCTTCTGCGCGGAGTCCTGGATGAACGCAAGGGCGTAAATATATTCATTGGCCACTAGGGTGAACGCAAAAACAACGACCGTAACGATGCCGGGGATCGAGAGGGGAAGGATGACCCGGTTGAAGGCGCCGAGCCTGCTGCATCCGTCGATCAGTGCTTGCTCTTCGATCTCCTTGGGGATGGACTTGAAGAAACTCATCAGCAGCCACGTGCAGAACGGGACGGTAAAGGTGGGATAGATCAGGATCAGCGACCAGAGCGAGTTTTGAAGCCCGAGGATCGATACGATTTTGGACAAGGGAATGAAGAGCAGGGTCGGAGGAATAAGGTAAGTAAGAAAAATCCCGATTCCCAGCCCCTCTCCCCA
>JBGPUS010000075.1:0-8171 GCA_041491325.1 Nitrospirota bacterium
GGACGAGTATCTCAAAGCACACAAAATCGTCGGCATTCAGGGGATCGATACGCGCGCGCTGACCCGCCATCTTCGCGATTTCGGCGCCCAGCCGGGGATTATCTCGACGAAGGACCTGAATCCTGAGAGCCTTGTTGCCAAGGCAAAGGCGCTGCCGAACATGAGCGGCCTCGACCTTGCGAAGGTCGTTACGTGCAAGAAGCCATATGCCTGGGAAGAAGGCGACTGGGAGCTTGAAAAGGGGTACTCGAAAAAAACATCGTCCAGATACAAGGTGGTCGCTTATGATTTCGGCATCAAACGAAACATTCTCCGCCTTCTGACGAGCGCCGGGTGCGACGTCACCGTTGTTCCGGCCACGACATCCGCGGATGAAGTCCTTGCGATGAATCCCGACGGAGTGTTTCTGTCCAACGGTCCGGGTGACCCGGAACCGGTAACGTATGCCATCGAAAATATCAGGCAACTGTTGGGGAAAAAACCCGTCTTCGGGATTTGCCTCGGGCAGCAGCTTTTGGGGCTCGCCCTGGGAGGGAAAACCTACAAGCTCAAATTCGGACACCACGGCGGTAATCAGCCGATCATGGACTTAACCACGCGCAAGGTGGAAATCGCGGCGGAGAACCACGGCTTTGCCGTGGACATGAATTCCCTGAAGGACCAGGTTGTCGTGACCCATGTGAACCTTAATGACAACACCTGCGAGGGGTTTCGTCACAAGACGCTGCCTGCGTTCTGCGTCCAGTATCACCCCGAAGCCTCTCCGGGACCGCACGACAGCAGGTATTTGTTTGCGAGATTTATTGATATGATGGAACAAGAGAAGCAAGAGGCAAAACAATAAACTTGCCACGAAGACTCTAAGGCACGAAGTTCAAACATGATAAAGTATTTCTTTGAGTCTTCGTGTCTTCGTGGCTAAGCAGGTTTTGATTTAATCAATGATTTCAGTTGCTGAATTACAAAAGCGGATCGAAGCCGCTTACGGTCTCCTCGAAGCCTGCCGGCTCTGCCCCCGCGAATGCGGGGTGAACCGCTTGAAGAACGACAAAATAGGGTTCTGCCGGTCCGGTTTGAATCTGGTCGTGTCAAGCGCGAGCACGCACCATGGCGAAGAGCCGCCTATTTCGGGAACAAAAGGCTCCGGCGCGATATTCTTCGCCAACTGCAATCTCCGCTGCGTCTACTGCCAGAATTACCCTATTAGTCAGATGGGTAACGGGACGGAACGGACGCCGGGAGAGCTTGCCTGCCAGATGCTTCGGCTCCAGGAACAGGGATGTCACAACGTGAACCTGGTGACGCCTACGCACTTTATGCCGCAGATACTAAAGGCCTTCGGCATCGCCAGGGAGCGCGGTTTCAACCTTCCCATCGTATACAACACGAGCGGCTATGAAGGGCTGGAGCCCTTGCGGCTCCTCGACGGCATCGTGGATATTTATCTGCCTGACATGCGGTACTCGGAGGATAAAACCGCGCGGCGCTACTCAACGGCGATTCACTATCCCGAACTCAATCGGGCAGCGATCAAAGAGATGTATCAACAGGTCGGCAATCTCTTGGTCGACGAGCAGGGAATTGCAAAGCGCGGGCTCATCATTCGGCACTTGGTTCTGCCTAACCAGCTTTCCGGCACCGAAACGGTCATAAAGTTTCTTTCGGAAGAAATTTCAAAGGACGTCTCTATCAGCCTCATGTCCCAGTACTTCCCCGCGTATAAGGCCCATGGATTTAAGGAGTTGTCGCGCAGGATTACTGTCGAGGAGTACGACGAGGCGTACGGGATCATGCGGAAGTACGGGTTGGAGAATGGGTGGGTGCAGGAACTATAATATTAGTGCAAAGTTCAAAGTATGAACTATCTGCTTTTACCCTGAACTATGAACCTTGAACTGTGAACTTTGTGAGGTTAATACATGCCGAAACGGACAGACATAAAAAAAATACTCATCATCGGCGCTGGACCGATCGTGATCGGGCAGGCCTGCGAGTTCGACTACTCCGGCGTGCAGGCTTGCAAGGCGCTCAAGGAAGAGGGCTACGAGATCGTTCTGGTCAACTCGAACCCTGCTACGATCATGACCGACCCTGAAATGGCGCACCGGACTTATATCGAGCCGATCACGCCGGAGGTGGTTGCGAAGATCATCGAACGCGAGCGGCCGGACGCGCTGCTCCCGACCATGGGAGGCCAGACCGCGCTCAATACCGCCGTGGCGCTCGCCGAAATGGGCGTGCTGGATAAATACAAGGTAGAGCTTATCGGCGCCAAGCTGCCCGCCATCAAAAAAGCGGAAGATCGGGAGCTGTTTAAAAAGGCGATGGAGAACATCGGCCTTTCCGTGCCGAAGAGCGGCTTTGCCACCGACATTGATCAAGCGTACGAGATCCTTGAACAGGTCGGTTTTCCCGCGATCCTTCGGCCCGCGTTCACGCTCGGCGGCACCGGCGGCGGCATCGCATACAACCGCGAGGAATTCACCGACCTGATAACGCGCGGCCTGGAGGCGAGTCCGGTCCGGCAGGTGCTGGTGGAAGAATCCGCGGTCGGGTGGAAAGAATTCGAACTCGAAGTGATGCGCGACACGCATGACAACGTGGTCATCATCTGCTCCATCGAGAATCTCGATCCCATGGGCGTCCATACCGGAGACAGCGTCACGGTTGCGCCGGCGCAGACGCTGACGGACAAAGAATACCAGCTCATGCGCGACGCATCGCTTCGGATCATCCGCGAGATCGGCGTGGATACGGGCGGCTCGAACATTCAATTCGCGGTCAACCCGAAAAACGGGAAGATGGTCGTCGTCGAGATGAACCCGCGTGTGTCGCGGAGCTCCGCCCTGGCCTCCAAGGCAACCGGCTTTGCCATCGCAAAGATCGCGGCCAAGCTGGCCGTGGGTTTTTCCCTCGACGAACTTACCAACGACATTACGAAGGCCACGCCTGCGTCGTTCGAGCCGACCATCGATTACGTGGTCGTCAAGTTCCCGCGCTTTGCGTTCGAGAAATTCCCCCAGGCCGACGCCACGCTCACGACGCAGATGAAATCCGTGGGCGAAGCCATGGCCATCGGCAGAACGTTCAAGGAGTCGTTTCAGAAAGCGCTGCGTTCCATGGAGATCGACCGCTACGGCCTTGAGTCGCGCCGAGAACGCGACGGAGATGCGGAACACGGGGCCGCGGACATCCGGGAAAAGATCAGCGTGCCGAACGCGGACCGGATCTGGCATATTGCAGACGGCTTTCGCCTGGGCATGGGAGTAGATGAGCTTCACGCCCTCTCGAAAATAGACCCCTGGTTCCTCCATCAGATCAAACAGCTCGTCGACCAAGAAAAAATAATTCGGGAGCTGGGGACACCCATGTTGAGTGATCGTTCGACTTCTCTGGATCATCCTCTCAGAAAGGCCAAGGAGTATGGTTTCTCCGACCGCAGACTAGCCAGGCTGCTTGCCGTACCGGAAGACGCGGTAAGAAAAGCGCGCGTCGAACTCGGTATTCTGCCGGTATTCAAGACCGTGGACACCTGCGCCGCGGAGTTCGAGGCGCACACGCCGTACCTGTACTCGACCTATGAAAAGCCGTTCTATAAAATCGGGGGTCAGGGGGCAGGGGGCAGGGGGCAGGGAAAAGCTGAATGCGAGGCGAATCCGACCAACCGCAGGAAAGTAATGATCCTGGGAGGCGGGCCGAACAGGATCGGGCAAGGCATTGAATTCGATTACTGCTGCGTGCATGCGGCTTTTGCGCTCAAAGACGATGGCTTTGAGACCATCATGGTGAACTGCAACCCCGAGACCGTGAGCACGGACTATGATACGTCGGACCGGTTGTATTTTGAACCCTTGACACTCGAAGATGTTTTACATATTATAGAGCGTGAAAAGCCCGAAGGGGTGATCGTTCAGTTCGGCGGCCAGACCCCGCTCAAGCTTGCCGTGCCCCTCGAACAAGCGGGCGTGCGCATCCTCGGCACTTCGCCGAACAGCATCGACCGGGCGGAAGACAGGAAGCGCTTTAAAGAGCTGCTCGACAAACTCGGTCTTCTGCAGGCGGAGAGCGGAACGGCAACGTCCCGCGACGAGGCGGTGGTCATCGCCAACCGCATCGGGTACCCGGTCATGGTCCGTCCCTCGTATGTGCTCGGGGGCAGGGCCATGGAGATCATTTACGACGAGGACAGCGTCCGGGACTATATGACGCGCGCGGTAAAGGCGTCTCCCGAGCGCCCGGTGCTCGTGGATAAATATCTCGAGGACGCCACCGAGATCGACGTGGATGCCATTTCCGACGGCAAGCTCGTAGTCGTCGCGGGGATCATGGAGCACATCGAGGAGGCGGGCGTACACTCCGGCGACTCGGCGTGTTCGCTCCCGCCGTTTTCGCTCTCCAAGGACATTATCGAAGAGATCGATAATCAGGCCAGGATGCTCGCGCTCGAACTCGGCGTGATTGGGCTCATGAACATCCAGTTCGCGGTGAAAGAGGGCCGGATCTACGTGCTTGAAGTCAACCCGCGCGCCTCACGAACCGTCCCGTTCGTGAGCAAGGCCATCGGCGTCCCGCTTGCAAAACTCGCTGCCAGGGTGATGGGCGGCAAGACCCTCGCGGAACTCGGGTTTACCGAAAAGAAGACGATCAGCCACGTTGCCGTAAAGGAAGCGGTCTTTCCTTTTGCCAAGTTTCCCGGCGTAGACACGCTCCTCGGTCCGGAGATGAAGTCAACGGGCGAGGTGATGGGCATTGACGCGGATTTCGGCATGTCCTTTGCCAAGTCCCAGATCGCGGCGGGCAATCCCATGCCTCTGTCGGGAAGGGTCTTTTTGAGCGTAAAGGACAAGGACAAACCCGGGGTGCTCGAAGTGGCCCAGGGGCTGCAGCAAATGGAGTTTTCCCTTGTCGCAACGAGAGGCACCGCGGAGTATTTGCGGGAGCGGGGGATCACCGTCGAGACGGTAAACAAAGTGACGGAAGGGCGGCCGCATATCGTGGACGAGATCACGGACATGAACGTCGACTTCGTGATCAACACGGTCCACGGCGCTCAGTCGCAGAAGGATTCCTACTCGATCAGGCGCACAACGCTGATGAAGGGGATTCCTTATTTTACGACGCTCTCCGCGGCCAAGGCCGCGGTGCACGGCATTGCCGCGATCAAGAAAAATAAAATACAGGTAAAATCCATTCAGGAGTATCATTCATCATGACGCAAAAGATTCCCATGACCAAAGCGGGCTACGACAAGCTCAAGCAGGAACTCGACCGCATCGTCAAAGTGGAGCGGGCCAAGAACATCAGGGACATCGAGGAAGCGCGGGCCCACGGAGATTTGTCCGAGAACGCGGAATATCACGCGGCCAAGGAGCGGCAGGGCCATCTCGATGCCAAAAAGCGCGAGCTGGAGCAAAAACTGGCACATTCCCAGATCATCGATATTTCGAAGCTTTCGAATGAGAAGGTGGTTTTCGGCGCTACCGTAACGCTGGCGGACACGGACTCCGGAGATATCAAGAAGTACACGCTGATTGGCCAGGAAGAGGCGGACCTCAAAAAGGGGAAGATCTCGATTCAGTCTCCCGTGGGAAAAGCGCTTATCGGGCACAAGGTAGGCGACGTGGTGACGATCAAAACGCCGGTAAAGACGGTGGAATACGAAATACAGGAGATCGCGATTACCCTTGAATAGGCTCCAGCAGGCGACCATACTCTCACACAAACCCGCGGGCCGTGGTTACTTTCGGCTCGTGCTCAAAACGCCGGAAGCCGCTGCTGCCGCGCTTCCCGGACAATTCGTCATGCTGCGGGTCACGGACACCATGGACCCGCTCCTGGCCCGTCCCTTCGGTATCTCGTCGGTCATTGCAAAATCAAGCATAGAGCTTATCTATCGGATAGCGGGCCGCGGCACCACGCTCCTCGGCAAAGCGGAAGCCGGACAGCGGCTTCAACTCCTTGGTCCGCTCGGAAAAGGGTTTCCCTTGCCGGAGAAGGGCGCGCTGCCCGTGCTCGTGGCCGGCGGAAGCGGGTTCCCGCCTTTGCAGTTTTTGTCGCAGCGCATCGGCCCGGATGCGCATTTTTTCGTGGGGTCGCGGTATAAGGAGTGTCTCCCCCCGTCAGGGGTCCTGAAAAAATTTCGGGAAAATACGGCAAAGATGCATATAGCTACCGACGATGGAAGCATAGGAGTCAAGGGAACGACCGCGGATATCCTGAATGCATTCCTGACGAAAATGGAAAAAAAGTCCCACCTCGTCCTGTACGCGTGCGGACCCCATGCAATGCTTGCGGCTGTCAGCAGGATCGCGGCGGAACATTCAATCACTTGTTATGTCTCGATGGAGGAACGCATGGCCTGCGGACTCGGGGCGTGCATGGGATGCTCGATCCCCATGAAGGCCGGCGGGTACAAACGGGCATGCAAGGAAGGGCCGGTGTTCGACTCGCGGGACGTGGAGTGGGCGGAACAGGTAATAGTAAAAGTTCGGAGTTCGGAGTTCAAAGTTCGAAGTTAACAGACAATATAAAAATGCCTACGAAAATAAAATTAAAACCAAATCTCTCCATCGACTTCGCCGGGATCAAGCTCAAGAATCCCGTACTCACCGCTTCCGGCACCTTCGGGTACGGCCAGGAGTACGAGGAGTTTGTCGACCTGAACAAACTCGGCGGCGTTATCGTGAAGGGCGTTTCGCTCAAGCCCATCAAGGGCAATCCGCCTCCGCGGATCTGGGAGACGCCGTCCGGCATGTTGAATGCCATCGGCCTCGAAAACCCGGGAGTGGAAGTTTTCCTGAGCGAGAAACTGCCCTATCTCAGAAAATTCGACACCGCAGTGATCGTGAATGTCTTCGGCTACAGCCTTGAGGAGTATGTCGGCGTTGTGGAAAGACTCGATGGAGTTCCGGGCGTGGCCGGACTTGAGGTGAATATTTCTTGTCCCAACGTGAAGGCAGGGGGCATCGTGTTCGGCACGAACGTCACGTCAGCTTTTGATCTTCTCTCAGCAGTTCGCAAAGCAACGAAACTGCCGCTCATTGCCAAACTTTCACCGAATGTCACGAACATCACTGAATTTGCGAAGGCGGCGCAAGATGCGGGATGCGACGGACTGTCCCTCATAAACACCCTGCTCGGCATGGCTATCGACGTCCGGTGCATGAAACCGCGGCTTGCGAATTGTACCGGTGGTTTGTCAGGCCCGGCCATCAGACCCGTGGCCGTGCGCATGGTCTGGCAGGTTGCAAAGTCCGTGCAGCTTCCGATCATCGGCATGGGCGGCATTGTTACGGGCGAGGATGCAATGGAGTTTATTCTGGCCGGTGCATCAGCCGTTGCCGTTGGAACGGCGAATTTCATCAATCCCCGGGCCACGCTCGACGTGCTTGCCGGCATCGAGTCGTTATTGCTGGAGCAGGGCATGACGGATATCAGAGATAGTATCGGGAAGGTTGCGAAGGGGTAGGTTAATTTCATCTCATAAGCAAGATTATCCTGCTCAGGCCAGCGATCACGATCACACAGATAATGTCGTGACCTCTATAATATGATGCTTCTTACGAGCGGCCACTCTATTTTCCCTTTAACGTTATTTAGGTCTGCAGAATTTAGAATGGTGTGTTGACTTTTTTCAAGGATTATTTCATAATGTTTTAACTTAGCGATAGTAGGCAAGAGGGGCCGCATGAAATTCAGGGTTTTATCTTTCATAGCTGTTTTATTCGTCTTCGGTTTGTCCGCGCCTCAAGCCGGTTTTTGCGCAATTTATGAATATGTCGATAAAGGCGGCGTTATCCATTTTTGCGATGATCTTCAGGCCATTCCTGAACAATTCCGGGCAGAGGCCAAAATTGTAAGCGGCGAAGACAAAGAAAAGGAAAAAGAGTGCCTGATTAGCCAGTCGAATCAAACCGCCGGCTCTGAAGTAAGGACGGGCGTTACCGCGCCGGGAGCCGGGAATTCCTTCGGCACTAGAGTATTGATCTCCGCTGTTGTCGTGGTCAGTGCCGTTTTCACTTTCGTTATTCTGAGGATTCTCGACAGCGACCATACAAAGGCCGCGAAAATCGCGCGCGTCGTCATTCTTTGGGGAGTATCGGTTTATCTTTTATACGCCCATGCGGGAGACGTGGTCCATATGTTCCGTTCGATAGGAGGCCATGTCGAGA
>JBGPUS010000076.1:0-8029 GCA_041491325.1 Nitrospirota bacterium
AAGATCTCCTGGTTCTTGTTATCCAGAACACTCATACTCCACGAAGCGGTCAGGTTACAGGTTTCTCCCGTTAAAACGACCTTCTCCTTCAGCAATACTTGCCCAATGTTCAGGTTGACCACGGCATCATACTGGCCGGGCTGCGGCAGGTCTCGAAGGACAACCACCTGGCTGAACACTTGTGAGAATGTTTCTGAGCTTATTCTAGACAGATCGCGCTCAAGCAATAATCCCCTGTTGCGTGCCTCTGCTGTCGAGTCCCGGGAGTAAGACCCTTCTCCTTGGTAGAACATAGTATAAGGCATTGGATCTTGTACAACAACGGCAATCTTGAGCAACCGTTTTTGGGACGGAGCAATAGCAAGGTCGGGCATCACCGGCTTGAGTTCAAAGGGCGGGGGCGGCTGAAACATGCAACCGCTAACGAGGACCAGAACACCTATCAACACCATCTGTTGTAACCGTCTCATATTTTACCTCCTTTTCCGTGTGAAGGGTTTTGCTCGGAAAATACAGCTCTTATTGTTCTCTCAGTTTTTTTATGTCATCGATGATCGTAACGATGGCTTGCTCCATTGCCTTTTCTGCCGGGGCCGCGTAGTTGCGGCTTACGTTCGCTCCGCCCATTGCAACTCCCCTGGCGGAGTAGTCGTTCTCCAGAACGATCTTGCCTGCTTTATCGTATACCGTGACGTGGTAGGTGATTTCCGCATAATAATCCGCATTCCGGATCCATAAGCTGTGTTTTTCGTTGAATCCGGCAATAGCGGGATGAACAACAAGGACGAGGTCGTTGCGGCCGGAATCCGTGTAGGTGGGCATGGATTCGACGACCGTAACGCCGTTCGACGCAATCTTGAATGCCTCAAAAAAAAGGTTCTTCGATGCAAAACCGAGTTCGTAATCCAGTTTACTCAACTCCGCGTCTGAAAAACCGTACCAGTGATAATTTTCGAACTCACTGTCCGCAAACAGGGTAATCTCACCCGGAATCCGCTTGCCTGCGAGTCCGGCCGCTGAAACGTCGGGATTCATCGTGATGTGCATGGTGCACCCTGTAGCGCCTACGGCCAACGCGACAACCATGACTGCTGACATGAATAGTATTATCTTTTTCATTGGCGTAACCTTTCGTTGATTACATCTTCGACTCTATCGACTGCGGTGTTTATTCGTTATTGTGCTGCTTTCCGGCAATGCGCTCCACCTGGGGTTTACAGTAGCTGTATTCTCAACCAGTCTTCTGCTTAAGCTTTTTTTCTTCGTACATCAACTGCTCAGCCTTCTTCAGCAAGTCATCGATGGATACGGTGTCTCCCGGATCGTAACAGGATATGCCCGCGCTGATCGACAAGTTATAGGCGCGGTCGTGCCTTCCATTATAGGCGCTGACACGGTCCTTAAAGCGGGCGGTGACCATATCGGCATCTTCTTTTTTACCGGCAACGGGAATGACGACAAATTCATCGCCGCCGATGCGGGCAATGATGTCCGTTCCGCGGAAGGTAGCCTTCAAGACAGCGGCTGTATCTTTTATAGCTTGATCGCCTTCGTGATGGCCAAGTACGTCGTTAATTTCCTTTAAATTATCCAGATCGGCATAGAAAAGGAAGACCGGCTTCTTGTGGCGCTTGGCCAGCTTCAACAGCGGTTCCGCCATGGTAAAGAACCCGCGCCGATTGTATAGACTGGTAAGCTCATCCGACAGGGAGAGGTTGCGCAGTTTCTCCTCCAGCTGCTTAAGCTCGTTTACGTCCTTTGCCACAATGGTTACAGCGACGATCCGTCCGGCGGCATCTTTCACCGGGCTGAATGTGCGCAAGAAATACCTATGGTCTCTTCGGCTGAAATATTCTTTCCGAATCGTTGCGCGCGTTTTGAAGACGGTATCCACGATTTTGACGAACTCTTTTGTCTCTTCAGGAGAATAAAAATCACTATAAGCCCGGCCGGTATAGCTCTCTCCGGTCAAACGGAGTCTGTCGAGGTGTTTTTTGTTCATGAACACGCACCGGTATTCGGCATCCACCTGGTATATCGAATCCGCTATGGATTCCATCAGCGTGTGGAGCCTGTCCTCGCTCTCGTGCAGCGCCTTTTCAGCTTCGCTGCGGGCATATTCCAGCTTTTTGCGCCGTGCAACGAAGCCGGCCACCAAGATGCCGAACAGGATAAAAATTACAATGAATTGTGACCGCATATAGATTTCATGGGTGTCGCGTACCTTGACCGCCATCCAGAATGATCCTTTTGAGAATATAAACGAATCAACCAAAGCATCGATTACCCATGTCGCAATGCCGCCGACAATCGAAAATAATATTATTTTTTGTTCATCTTTACGCATAACAGGGGACCTTAAATGAGGCAAGAAAAACAAGAACTATTGCAGCCGACAAAACAAAAACCCATGCGTTCTTACTTCGAACACATGGGTTTAGCGTACGTAAAACCCGAGACTTCCGGATTCCCGGCGCAAACCTGCCGCGGCATGACAGAAGCCGAGGGGGGAATGGACGGGCAATGTTACGTGCCTGCCGTTCTTATTGAGCATAAATTGCACCTATTTCAGACGATTACATTAACGGCGCTACTATGCCACAACCAATTTATTGTTGTCAATCAAATTTTTTGGGTAATTTTCACCTCCCTGGTTCAGTTTATCGCCGCCGAGCAGTGGGCTCGTTCGCGATAGCTGCAGCATGTCGAACCGAGAGTCGGGCCGATGCCGCATACAGCCCGCTCCGAATAGGCGATGCGGCCGCGAGCAGCACGTGCCGGTTGCGGTCAAGGTCGCGCCATGTTATACTGCCGTCCATGCAGAAATCGAGCCCGCACCAACCGATCGCCAGTAAGGAAAACAGCGCGGTAAAACGCCTGCGCTCGTTGTCCGATACGAAAAACCGGAAGAAAGAAAACTCTTTTTTGATCGAGGGCGTCAAAATGGTCGAAGAAGCGCTCAGGGACAAGGCCGGCGTCACCCTGGTGCTTGCAACACCTTCACTCATGTCCCACCACGGCAAGGGAATTTTAAAGCTGTCCGAGAGCAGGTCCGTCGAAATCCTCTGGATATCGGAACGCTTGATGGATGCGATTTCGGAAAGTAAAACTCCTCAGCCCGTGATGGCCGTGGTGAAGATGACGGAGCACTCTGAAAACGAGCTCATGGCGCATAGCTCAAAACTCATAGTCATCGCCCATCAGCTCCAGGACCCCGGCAACCTCGGCGCCATCATACGGACCGCCGAAGCAGCGGGCGCGTCCGGCCTGGCAATTACACCGAACACTGTGGACCCGTACAACGCAAAATCGGTCCGCGCCTCCATGGGCAGCATCCTGCGGCTGCCGGTCGTCCCGGTTGGACACGTTCCGGCCTTCATAAAAATATGCCGGCAGCAGGGTTTTCAAACGGCGGCGACCACGCTGACGGGTGAACGAACACACTTCGATATCGACCTGACAAAACCGACGGTGCTTGTTCTTGGACAGGAAGGATCAGGACTTACCCAGGACATCCTGTCGGAAGTGGACCTTCACGTACGCATTCCCATGGCCAAAACAATCGAGTCGCTGAACGTCGCCGTTGCCGCTTCCGTACTTCTCTATGAAGCAATGAGGCAACGGTTTTATATGCGGCCTTAGCCCGGCGCCTTTTCGCTCGCGGGACAGACGCTCATTTGCCTCTTCTGAAATCATAAGACCGGGAGCTTCTCCGTTCGTCGCTTTTAAGCCGCTTGACATCATTTACGTTCGGAGTTACTGTTGAGAACAAGAAACTGGCACCGGGCGACCGGTCTGCGCGCGCAGGGCATAACAATGAGCACGGCTAGCACAAAGAAAATAGACCTTATCCTGAATTCCACTCATGACGGCATGATAGCGGTCAACGAGGACGGTATCGTTACGCTGTTTAATAAGGCCGCGGAACGGATCACGGGCCTGAAATCCGAGGCGGTCCTCGGCCGATCGGCGATCGACGTCATCCCCAACACGCGCCTGCACATTATTCTTGAAAGCGGCGAATCCGAACTGAACAGCAGACAATTCATCGGCACGACCACGATCGTCACAAACAGGATGCCTCTCCTGAACAGCGAGGGCGAGATCATAGGCGCCGTGGCGGTCTTCAGGGATATCACCGAAATGATGACGCTTATGGACCAGGTAGCGGACCTCGGGACGGCGAGAAACCTTCTGGAAGCCATGATCGAATCAATGGAAATTGCGATCTCCGTTGCCGATGAAAACGGCAAGAATATCATGGTCAATACCGCCTATGTCAGGCTGACGGGGCTCCCGCGCGAGGCCGTCGTCGGTAAGCACATTACCGTCGATATCGCCGAGGGCGAGAGCATGCACCAAAAGGTGCTCAGCACGGGCAAGCCCATCCACAACATGCGGATGAAAATAGGCCGCGACAAAAAAGAGGTCATCGTGAACGTCGCCCCGATTTTTGTCGATGGAGTGTTCCGCGGCAGCGTCGGGACCATCCAGGACATTACGGAGATCATGGTCCTCACGAAGGAACTTGCCCGGGCGCAGCACCTGATTCGGCAACTCAAGGCGCGGTATACGTGGGCCGACATTATCGGCGTCAGCCCCGCGATGGTGGCCGCAAAAGAGCAGGCCCGGAGGGCCGCGGAAACTCCCGCCACGGTCCTGTTGCGCGGAGAAAGCGGCACCGGCAAGGAGCTGTTCGCCCATGCCATTCACAACGCGAGCCGAAGGCACAAGGGACAGTTCGTGCGCGTCAACTGCGCCGCGCTGTCGGAGCACTTGCTGGAAAGCGAACTCTTCGGGTACGCGGAGGGGGCGTTTACCGGCGCCCTGAAGGGCGGGAAAATAGGGCTTTTTGAAGAGGCGCACGGAGGCACGTTGTTCCTCGACGAGATCGGCGAAATCAGCCTGTCCTTGCAGCGAAAGCTGCTCCGAGTGCTGCAGGAACGGGAGATCGTTCGGGTCGGCAGCACGTATTCCGTGCTCGTCGATGTCCGTATGATCGCCGCCACGAATACGGACCTCGAGCGCAGGGTCAAGGACGGCGCCTTCAAGCGAGACCTCTATTACCGGCTGAACGTCCTGCCCATCAACACGCCCCCTCTCAGAATGATCAGCGAAGATATACCCCTGCTCGTGGAGCATATCATTTTCAAGCTTAACCAATCCTTCGGCCGCCAGGTGAAAGGGGTGTCCCCGGAGACGATGGACGCATTAATAAGCCACGAATGGCCGGGCAATGTGCGAGAGCTGGAAAACGTCATCGGCAGGGCCATGATAAACATGCGTCCGCAGGACATATTTATCGACAGAAAGCACCTGCCGTTCCTGGAGTGCGAGCCCCTGCTTCAGGCCCCCTCCTCTCAGGAGCAAAAAATCGTGAGCCCGCTGGACCAGGTGCTCGGCAGGGCTGAACGGTCAGCAATTATTGCGGCCCTGCAGGAGGCCGGGGGAAACCGGGTTAAGGCCGCCGGACTCCTGGGAATCGGCGTAAGAAATCTCTTCTATAAAATCAAGAAACACGGAATCAAGCCAAAATAATGGTGCAATAATTTACATGCAATTGTATGCACTACGCGCATCATATTGCACTGCGACTTACATCTTCATCCCCCGGTCTTTTTCTACCGTAAAATTATCATACTTAAAATCAAGCAGTTAGGTTAAGCAATAAAATTGTTCTTTCTTTCGCTATTTTGGAACAATAATTGCTCTTTATCTTGCATTCTATTTCATCAGTTCAAATAATCCTGACCAGAACAAGCGGCATATTCAGGCTCTTCCCTGTCTCGCGTCCCATAGTGTTTGAAGCGGAAATAATCAAGATACGCGAATAACAAAACGAAGCAGATGGCGTTCGGATCACGGCTTAGCAATACAGCCTTTTAAAATCACTGAATAAAAGGAGGAACGATCATGAACGGGACCAGTAATGTGGAAGCAGGAAAGGTGCCGGCCAAAGCATGGGTAGTTACCTTTGCCGGAACGGCCATTAACCTGTGCCTCGGAATTTTGTATGCATGGAGCGTGTGGGCCAAAGCCCTGATCAATGTCCAGGATGCGGGCAAACCCATGGTAGGAGTCAACGAGGGGTGGACCTACCTCACGAATGCGGAAGCAGCCACTCCGTTTTCTATCTGCGTGATAATTTTTGCGATCTTTATGATTGCCGGCGGGCGCATCCAGGATAAGTACGGCCCCAAGGTCGGCGCCACGCTTGGAGGGCTTTGCCTTGCGGCAGGCTGCATCCTGGCAGGTTTGATGAAGAGTTACACGGGGTTGATCGTCGGATTCGGCATCCTCGGCGGCATCGGCATGGGTATCGGCTATGCTGCCCCGACTCCGGCCGCGTTGAAATGGTTCGGCCCCCACAAACGCGGGTTGATTGCCGGACTGGTTGTCGGCGGGTACGGAGGAGCAGCGCTCTATATCGCACCGTTGGGACAGACCCTGATCGACCACTACGGTATTTCGGGAAGTTTTATCGGCCTGGGAATTTTATTCGCGGTTGTCGTGGTCATTGCCGGACAACTTCTTGCATGGCCGCCCGCCGGATATGTGCCTCCCAGTGCTCCTAAAGCGAGCGAAGCGTCAGCGGCTGCTACCGCGAAAAAACAGACAGCCCATAATTGGAGCGCCGGTGAAATGACGAAAACCTGGCAATTCTATGCGCTGGTTGTTCTCTTTATCGCAACGACGCAATCCGGACTGATGATCATTGCGAATGCAGCCGGGATCCTGGCCTCGGCGGCAAAAGAAGTCCCCACGCTTGCGGCAAATGCCTGGATCCTTGTCTCGTTCGGAGGTTTTGTCAATGCCTTCGGGCGGGTAGGCACGGGTATGTATTCCGATAAAATTGGCCGGTCGAACGCTTACACGGTCAACTGTATCGTTTCAGCCATCTGCCTCATTGCGTTGCCGACCATTATCGCCACGAAGAGCGTCATCTTTCTGTTCCTGGCAATAGGCATTGCATACTGGCAATACGGCGGCGGACTTGCGCTCTTGCCGGCATTTACGGCGGACTTTTTCGGGTCGAAGAACCTCGGCTTTAATTACGGCCTCGTATTCATCGGCTGGGGCCTCGGGTTCTTTATGGCGAGACTGGCTGGAACCATTAAAGATATTACCGGCAAACTCGACTATGCCTTCTACCTTTCGGCAGCTGTGCTGATTGTCGCGGTCGTCCTGGTCAGGGTCACCCAGCGGCCCAAAGCATCCCTCAGTACGGCATCTTCTATATCGCCCGCGCCGGGAGGGGCTTAAGAAACCGATCATGCCGGACCGCGCACGCCGGGCAAAAAGGGCCTCTGGTTCAGCTGGACAAGTTTTTATAAGGCACATTCAATCAATCCGTTAAGGAGGAGCGTTTATGAGCATAAAACCGAAAAGAGAGCACCTTGAAACAACAGAAGCGGAAATTGCGGTACATTGGGGCGAAGAACAGTATTTTCATCCTACGGCAAAATTCATCGCCCAGGCGAACATGACGGACGAGAAGATTTACGACCGGATGTCCCTGAAAAACTCTCCCGGTTGCTGGAAGGAGTATGCCGATCTTTTGACGTGGGACAAGTATTGGGATGAAATACTCGATTCCAGCGACGCGCCGTGCTACCGGTGGTTTAAAGGCGGCCTGCTCAACGCAAGCTACAACTGCGTGGACCGGCACCTGGAGAAGTATAAGAACAAGACGGCGATCCATTTTGTTCCGGAACTCGAGACGGAAAAGGTCGAGCACGTCACCTACCAGGAATTGTACGTGCGGGTGAACGAGTTTGCGGCGGTCCTCAGGGACTTCTGCGGGTTGAAGGCCGGAGACCGGGTGACGCTCCATATGCCGATGACCGCGGAGTTGCCCATTACGATGCTGGCCTGCGCACGGCTCGGTATCGTCCACTCCCAGGTCTTCGGCGGATTCAGCGGAAAAGCCTGCTCGGACAGGATCGTCGACTCGGGTAGCGATATTCTGATCACCATGGACGCGTATTACCGGGGCGGGAGCCTGATCGACCACAAGGAAAAAGCGGAC
>JBGPUS010000077.1:0-8016 GCA_041491325.1 Nitrospirota bacterium
GCCCTATGCAATAAATACCCTCACCTTAAGGCGACCGTCGCGGATTTACCGAAGGTTGCGCAATTGGCCGAACGGTTTATAGCGGAAGCCGGCATGTCCCACAGAATCAGCGTATCGGCCACCGATCTCTGCTTGAACTCACCCGAGAAAAAATATGATATTGCAATTCTTCGGGCTCTCGTTCAAACACTTTCGAAAGAACAAGCGCTGACTTCTTTACGTTGTATCAGTGAGGCCATGGCGCCGGGCGGCCGGATTTTTATTTTTGGGAGTATTTTGGAAAATTCCTGCCTAGCGCCTCCCTCTTCCTTGGCTTTTGGCTTGGCTTTCTTGAACATCTACGATGAGGGTAAGGCCTACACGGAAAAAGAGTACCGGGAAATGCTCACGAATGCCGGGTTTACGGAAATTGCCGTTGAACATGACGCGCTCGTCGACGGTATGGGCATTGTCAGCGCAAAAAAGCAATAAATTTAATGCTCGTTCATCAAAACTAACCTCATCAACTTCGCGAACGCTTACTGAAACGCGTCACCCTTTCTGAAACCTCAATTACACTCCGTAAAGACCGTCTTTTAACACAGTCCACCCGGACCTCCACCCGGAGCATGCTTGCCAGTCTGCATAGGGGCTGTTATAATTAACAACAGG
Source organism: Nitrospirota bacterium (assembly GCA_041491325.1). Lineage (GTDB taxonomy): Bacteria > Nitrospirota > UBA9217 > UBA9217 > UBA9217 > JBAZLV01. The sequence goes on from JBGPUS010000077.1 coordinate 652, forward strand.
GCGAATATCATAAAGTTCCAGGAACACATTTCGAATCTACGCTTAACAATGGACATGAATTCTCAGGAAAAGAAAAACGCAGAGCGCATCAAGTCCTTCGAAGACACTGTACGCCGGTTGGAGGAGAAACTTAAGGCAGGCGAACTGGCAGTGGCCGAGATGACCAATACGTTGACGATATGCAAAAGCATTTTAGGACAGTCCCTTGCCGGCGTGTATATGATCAACAACAATCTCTTTTCGTATGTAAACCAATCCTTTGCCGATATTTTCGGCTACGCGTCGCCCGAAGAAATCGTCGGCAAGATGAGCATTACTGAACTTGTCGCGCCGGAATCCCGTGCCCTAGTAGCTGAAAATGTGCGGAGGCGCACCACAGGCGAGATCAACGCGATTCGATATGAATTCACGGGCTTACGCAAAGACGGTTCGCGCATCATTGTAGAAGTGCACGGTCGCTCCATGCTGATCGACGACAAACGCTCCGTGATCGGCATTATTCTTGACATGACTGACTACAGACGGATGAGCACCCTGGCATTTCTCGACTCCCTTTCCGGTCTCCCGAACAGGGCGCTTTTTCATGACCGCCTTGACCAGGCCATCGCGCTGGCACGGCGCGGCAACGGACACTTCGCGCTTATGTTCATCGATCTTGACGGATTCAAGAAGGTCAATGATAGTTTCGGGCACGTGGCCGGAGACCATGTGCTGCGTGAATCCGCCCAACGTCTGAAAAAATTGTTCCGGAATTCTGATACCGTAGCCAGGATTGGAGGCGATGAATTTGCCGTTATTCTCACCGGCGCGGCAGGACGGAACATCTCCGTCCAGTTGGCAAACAAAATCCTTGAGCAACTGGAAACACCAATCCTTTTTTCCGGGCAGAGCCTTATTGTAAGCGCCAGTATCGGGATAAGCCTGTTTCCGCAGGATGGCGCGGAAGCCGACTCCCTGCTGCGTAATGCAGACATGGCAATGTACGAGGCCAAGAAGCGCGGCAAGCACACCTACCACTTTGCAAGTTAGAACCGAAAAGCTGCATTCTCAGCGTTTCCACCCTGCCGGTATCATGTCCCACGAGCGAAAAGCCGCAGAGCTCCAAAAAGCGGCTTTGTCGGGAAAGGAACTCATACACGATGCTGACCCAACTCAGCGACATAGAATTAGAACGGTTTAAGCGGCAATTGACGCTCAACGGCTATACGAAAGAGCATCAGCTCAAGCTCAAAAACAGCACAGCGCTCATCGCGGGAGTCGGAGGGGTCGGCGGAACCACGGCCCTGTATCTTGCCATCGCCGGAATCGGCAGACTCAAGCTTGTCCACGCCGGTACAGCGACATCGTCTAACCTGAACAGGCAGATATTGATTACCGAGGACTGGATCGGCAAGACAAGGGTTGCTTGCGCGAAAGCGACGATTCATCGCATTGCTTCGGGAGTGCAGGTCGATGTCTACGATGAGCGAGTGACCCCGGAGAACAGCGCTGCGTTCGTTTCCGATGCCGATGTCGCTGTTTCAGCGCGGCCAAACTTCCCGGAACGGTTCGCGCTCAATAGCGCGTGCGTGCAACGCGGGATCCCCATGATAGAAGGCGCGATGTTCGATATGGATGCGTATCTGTTTTCCATAAAACCGGGACAAACACCGTGCTTCCGCTGCCTGTTCAAAGACGCGGATAGCCGGTGGCAGGAACTTGGCTTTCCCGTGCTCGGAGCGCTTTCGGGAACGCTCGGCTGCATGATGGCTGTTGAGGCTATCAAGATAATCACCGGCTACGGCCGGCCGCTTTTCTCGAAAATGCTGCTGTTTAATCTCGCAAGCATGGACTTTTCCACTATTGACATTCATCGCGACCCTGACTGTCCAGTTTGCGGAACCTTGCAGGTTTCCGAGGAAGTGAACCCATGAATACCGCGACGATTACCGTAAAACTTTTCGGGTCACTCCGGGGAAAAGCTGGACCGGACCAAAAAATGGTAATCTCGAAAAAAGAAACCATACGCGCTGTTGTAGAGCGCCTTTCAATCGACCCGCAGGCCTCGTATCTGTATTCAGTCAACGGCCACCAGACCAAAGCGGACGCTCCGTTACAGGATGGGGATGTTCTTCTGATCGTTCCCCCGATCAGCGGCGGATAAGTCCACCAGCCGTATTTTTTACCAACATTCATGGCGCGTGATTTCCGATCCATGCTATAATCCGGGTAACGACGCTTTCAACAGTCATCATAATATTCTGCATCTCTCAGAGGGAGCCATAATGCATAAACGCACGAAGATCATTGCAACCATCGGTCCCGCATCGAACTCGCCCGCAATCATCGCCGGGCTCATCCGCGCGGGCATGGACGCGGCGCGGCTCAACTTCTCCCACGGGGAACGGAAGGACCATACCGAACGCCTCCGGATTATCCGGCAGGAGGCGAAAAAAGCAGGGAGGCAGATCGCCGTCATTCAGGACCTGCAGGGTCCGAAGCTGCGCGTGGGAGATATGAAGGACGGTGCGGTTTTGCTCAGGCGTGGGAACGAAATAACGCTCACGACGAGGAAGGTGCTCGGCACAAGCGAGCTGATCTCCGTGACCTATCCGCGGCTTGCAAAGGACTTAAAGCCCGGCGATACAATACTTCTGGACGATGGGCGACTTGAACTCAAAGTAATTAAAAAGAGCCCTGCGGGTCTCGCGTGCAAGATTGTGCGAGGCGGCGTGCTCAAAAACCACAAAGGCATTAACCTTCCGAACGCGCACCTCTCGCTCCCGTCCTTGTCGCGCAAGGACAAAGAAGACCTGCTCTTCGGCATAGAACAGGGCGTCGACTACATTGCGCTTTCCTTTGTCCGCACGGCTGACGATATCCTGCTGGCCCGGCGCTATATTCAATCCCTCGGCGCGGACATCCCCATCATCGCCAAAATCGAGAAGCCCGAGGCCATTCAGAACCTCGACGCGATTATCGTCGCCTCGGACGGCGTCATGGTCGCCCGGGGGGATTTAGGGGTGGAGATGTCACCGGAAGAGGTGCCCGTGCTCCAGAAAAAAATCATCAGGGCATGCACCGAGGCTGAAAAACCGGTGATCACCGCCACGCAGATGCTCGAAAGTATGATCGAAAATGTCCTGCCCACGCGCGCCGAGGCCTCCGACGTGGCCAACGCCATCCTGGACGGATCGGACTGCGTTATGCTCTCGGGAGAGACCGCCGTGGGGAAATACCCGGTACAAGCCGTGGAGTTCATGACGAAAATCGCTCTGTCGGCCGAGGCGTCTCTGGCGCCCCGTCCGCCTGAACTCGAGATTCACCGCACCGAAGAGAGCATCGCCCATGCCGCATGCAGGGCGGTGGAAGAGCTGCCTGCCCGGGCCATCGTCACGTTTACGCAAACCGGGGCCATGGCCCTTCTCGTATCAAAGCACAAACCCGCGGTGCCCATCATTGCGGCAACGCCGCTTGAACAGGTGGCCAGAAAGATGGCCCTGTACTGGGGGGTGACGCCGATCATCATGCGCCAAACAAAAAGGACGACGGACGACATGGTCGATGCCGTAGAGCACGCCATGCTCAAGCAAAAGCTGATCAAAGCGCACGACATGATCGTCCTCACGGCGGGCGTTCCCGTGGGCGTTGCCGGCAGCACGAATATGATGAAGATTCACCGCGTAGGAGAGGTAAAAAGCCTGGAAAAAAATAGCGGCAACAACACACGGTAACAGCCGTGACGACTGTTACCGCGAACAGCGAAGGAGATGAACGGGGGCCGGGTTGAATGTTTCTTCGCTACTTATCGCTGCCCGCTAAGGGATCGGTGGGTTTGCCGTTCTCTTGCAGATATTGAAGACTGAACGCGGGAATCACGCCGGTATTTCCGGAATCGGGCTCGATCATGAAGCGGTAGGACGTAAGCTGCCCGTAATTCTCCATCATGTGCTGCCAGCCTTTCGTGAAAAACGCGCATTTATCGTTATAGCAGACCCACAGATACGGGAGTCCCCATTCCAGATCGCGCGCGTCCAACTTTTCCATTTCGGTTTTGCAGTGAGGGCAGGCCGGGGCTTCCTTGACCTTCCAGTTTTCCATTTCCGACATAACAACCTCCGTTAAACAATAGGCCATTATACGTCTCAGTCTGACCCATTGCAACAGGAAAACGGGCCCGGGCTTCAGCGCCGTTCGGCGCCTGCCGTTCTTATTGCGTTCTTCTGGCCATTTCCAGCCTGGCGATGAAAATGTCGGCGCGCGCAAGCAGGAAGTAACTGACGCGTTCCTTCATTTTCTGGATAAACGGCCGCTTTTCCCATTCATCGAGAAGGACCGGCTCGGATTGCGAAAGGTCGTTCTCGAAATCCGCTCGCGCCCTCGTTGCAAGGGCCGAATCGGTGACGACTGCCACGAGTTCGTAATTGATCCTGCTGCTGCGGATGTCCATATTAGCGGAGCCGATCACGACCGTATTGTCCGCGATGGCCAGTTTGGCGTGCATCATCGCGGGCTCGTATTCCCAGACCTCCACGCCGGACCTGAGCAACCGGCCGTACAGACCGCGCGCGGCCCAGCGGGCCACCGGCACATCGGTTTTCTGAGAAAATAAAAGCCGCACCCGCACGCCGCGCCTGACCGCGCGCTTCAGCGCGCGCAAGGTGCTGCCATGGGGGTAAAAATAGCCCATGGCGAGATCGATGCCGTACCTCGCATCCTGAATCACCTGCCGATAAGCGCGGCGCACCGGCCGAATCGGGTTCTCCGGACCGCTCTCCAGGAACCGGATCGTGCCGTCCGGTATGGTCCTCATACGGCGGTCGTGCCGGAACCGGCGGACCAACCTGCGGAGCGGAGTATCCGCCTTGCCCCACATCCTCGAAAAGGAACGACGAAGACGCCCGGCCTCCGCGCCGGAAATCTCGAGCACGTTGTCCCGCCAGGGCATTTCCCCTCGCGCACCGCGATAATATTCATCGGCTATGTTTATTCCGCCGATGTAGGCAACGCGGGCATCCACGAGCAGGAGTTTTCGATGATTGCGGAAGGGAAACAGTCCTTTGAGGAGCGGATGAAACCAGCGGACCAAGCCTCCTGCGGCGAGAAACTCATCCCAGAAAGCGCTGGGCAGGTTGCGTGAGCCCCAGGCGTCCAGGAGGACCATGACCGGTATGCCCCGTCGCACGGCCTCGATGAGCCGTGCCTGAAACGCGCGGCCCGTATCATCGCCCGCAAAAATATACATCTCGACGGCAACGGATACCATAGCGCGGTCGATCGCTTCGAACATCGCCGGAAACGCTTCCGCGCCGTTTTTCAGGAGACGCATGGGGACCATAGGGTTAAATGAATTCCAGGGACCTGGTGAGCATCATACGTTCTCGAATGAATAGTCCACCTTGACCTTCATATCTTTTCTGAGAGAATGATAGACGGAACAATACTTATCATGCGACAGCGCTATGGCGCGCTCGATCTTCTTGGCGGTAAGCGCCGAGCCCGTCACCGAAATAATCATGTCCATGGACGTATAGTACTGGGGAGGAGTGGGGTTGCGTTCGCCCACAATGTCCATTTTGTACGATTTGACGTCGCATTTCATTTTTTGCAGAAACGACACCATGTCTATGCCCATGCATCCCGCCACGCTCAGGAGGAGCGATTCCGTGGGAGAGCAGCCCCATTGCTGCTTCGCATCGAACTCCAGTTCGTATCCGCGGTTCGTGCGGCCTATGAAGATAAGGTCCTTGTCCCAGGTGAGGGTGGCCTTGTTTACCTGCGAAATTTTTGACTTGTACGCGTCAAGCTCTTCATCCAGTGATATTTCCTTTTCCTCAGTCATGCGTGGCTCCTTCGTATCAAGATAGGCGCGCGGTTCAAGAGACCCGCTCATGCCGAATGCATCACATGGTATCCCGGAACTTCTCCCGCAAGCGCTCCCGGGCTTCTTCCTCTTTCCCCAGTTCCACTTTGAGCGAGTACATTTTGATGGCGCCGGCGAATTCGGCTGCAAGGGGAACAGCGTCATACGTGGCGCGAATTCCCCGGGAACTGAGATAGCCGATAAGGTCCAGCATCACGGAATCATCATACCCCGTGCCGGTGTCTCCGCGGAGAATCTCGACATACCGGACCTCGTCCTCGGGCGCCGACTCATCCGGGGACCCTTGTTTCCAGACATCGCCGTATTCCCATTCTTCGCTGTCCTCCCCGTCTCTCCCTTTTTTGGGAGCTGCGGGTTGCTCCGTATCGCCGGACAGAATAAACACCGCCGCTGCCGCGATCAGCAGCAGAGCAATCAATGAGAACATAGGACCTCACGGTCTTGCCGGATGCACCTGGACCAGCATATGCTTATGAATATTAATGGAGAGCAGGAGTGGTGTCAAATAAAAAATGTTGATACGGAAATACTGAAAGGCGAGGCATCAAGACAAGCGGGAGCCGGGCGTTGAGCTATCGGGGTTTTTCCGCCCGCTGATCTCCACAAGCGCGTCTTGTACCAGCTCGCGGACCACGGCATTGCCGTCGGTCAGGCACGCCTGCAAGGCGTCGATGGCCGCCGGGTCTTTGATGGTCCCGAGCGCGGCTGCCGCGTCTCCCCGGATGGTCGGGTTATCATGCCGCAGGAGCGCAATGGTCCCGGGCAACGCGGCCCGCAGCTCTTTCCTGCCTTCGTCCGCAAACTCCTCCACGAGCGCCGTAGCGCCGAGCCTTACATGCAGGCTCTCCGCACCGAGCATGGCGGGTATGAGCCGGCAAAGCGAGGGGTCCTGCCGGAACAAGGCGAGGATATTGTCGAGGAACCCCTTGCCCATGTACTCGATGAGCAGCTCTTTCATTTCGTCATCATTCATACGCGCCTTTTTCCAGCAAATCATAAATCGCCGCATACAAGCGTCTTCCGCCCACAACGTACCGGTTGAAGAACCCGGCTTCCGACGGCCCGCCGTGCATGAACCGCGGCAGAAGAACGAACCGAACACGTTCGGGCTCATTGATTGCATCGGCAAGTCTCATGCTCTCCGTAAACGGGATAGAGAAGTCATCCATGGCGTGGGCGACAATAAGCTGCGCCGTGATATATTTTACGGCGCGCGCCGGAGACAGTTGAAACACGCGTTCCCTCACCGAAAGAGGGAGCTTTTCATACAAGGGGAAAAACCGCTCCTGATCGGCATTGAGAAGAAATGCATAGAGCGCTCTCCCCTCGCTGCCGAGCGACGCCGCAAGCGCGTCCGCGGCAACGAGTTCATACCGGTTACGCTTCTCAATGATCTTCCTGAACGTCTCCCGGTCCGTGGGCGAACGCAGGATATCGAGATTGCGGTAAGCCAGCATCCACCGCAAGGACGTGTCCGGCCTGGTGAGGCCGCGGTGTTCTCC
>JBGPUS010000078.1:0-7993 GCA_041491325.1 Nitrospirota bacterium
CCCGAATACACCGGCGTACGCGCGGAGGCTATCGCATTCCCCTCTTTGCTTTTACTGACGCCCCATCCATCAAGTACAATCAGTACTACCTGTTTATTCGTCATACGGGCCCCTTGCGATAAAATCCTCAAATAAAAAATTTACCACACTATAATTCTAAAAACGGCATTTGACACACCTTGCTCGCCGACGGATCAAAGCGGATAAGATCCGGACAACACCGGATGCTCACCCAATAGGCTTAAGTTACCACGAATTAGATTCTTCTAAATTTTCGCGGAAAAAAATACAACGGACAGTCTTCGACAAGATAACAGAATTGACGGGATTTTTTGAAGCTTTTACGATTTTATCCAGTAATCTTGTCGCAATAAATCCCGCGATTTGGGTTTGCTCGATTCAGGAATTATCCGCTTTTATCATATGTTAATCCGCCTCTTCCGTGTCCAAAGATCTTTTTATGATAATAGCACAGCTTTTTGAGCTTGATGATTCGTAATCGGCGTTTAGTGGTGATTTGGCGCTTGGAATTTGATGTGAGCCGGATCAGTAGGTATTTTCGAGGTTGATCCCCAGCGTGTTCCATTTGCCGCAGTTCGGACACCGTCCGGACCAGTCGGTGCTCCGCACGGAGCAGTTAGAGCACGCATAAGGTATGATTATCTGTTTTCTGAAACCGAGGGCTTTTTTGAATTCCGAGGCAGCCAGTCCGAGAGAGCCCCTTCGGAGGTAGATGTTCCCCAGCAATTTATGAACCGCGGGATAGTCCTTGTCTCCCCAATCCATGGACGAAAGGGTATCGAACGCCTCATCGATCATTTCGAGGCGGTAGAAAAGCTTGCCGAGATAAAATTTGAGTTCGCTGTCCAGGGGCTTCCAGTTCACGGCCTGTTTGTAAATCTCAATAGCCGCTCCCGGATCTCCCTGCTTGAGGTAAAGGTCTTCCAGCCGGTGAAGGAGCAGGACCGACGACGTCATTTTATACGCCTTTTCCCACAGCGCCGCAGCTTCTTTGACCTTGCCTTCATCCAAATAGACCTCTCCCAGCCCGAGGTAGGCGGGAATGAAGTCTTTGTCGAGCTTGATGACGCCGCGGAACGCCTTCCGGGCCCGGTCGAAATTGCCGGCTTCGAGGAGCGAGCGGCCGAACTCGTACTTGAAGCCCACCAGCTTCCGGTGCTCGATTTCCCTCTCCGACGGCGCGAGCGGATTGGCCAGCAAGCGGCTCTGCGTTTCGTACAGCTCTTCCCAATTGTTCAACCGCTGGTACAAGTCGCGCATCCTGATGAGCGCCGTCAGGTTAGAGGCGTCCCGGGACAGTATTTTCTTGTATGTCGAAAGCGCATCGTCATACCGCTTGGCCTCTTCATATCCAGCGGCAAGCGAAAACATCACTTCCTGGTTGTCCGGGTCGAGGCCGATCGCTTTTTGATGGAGGGTGATGGATTCCTGCAGGTTCTTCTCGCGGAGTTGGCTGATGCCCATGCGAAGGAGCGTGTCCACGTGGTTGGGGTCGATGGCGAGCACCTTCTGGAAAACCCCCGTGGCCTCGGCATTGCGCTTGGCAAGCATGAAGTTGAGGCCTTTGGTATAGAGGTCCTGGATTTTCAGGCGTTTCTTCTGCTGGCGCTGCACGCTCAGGCCGCGTAGAAACCGGCGGACGTCGCGCATCAGGTAGAGAGCGAAAATGATCCCCGCGCCGATCGATATCGATATGAGGAGCAGGGTGGACAGGGCGACGTCATAGGACTTCGTCGGCAAAAGGTGAACCGTGACCATCCCCTGATTGAACTCCCTGAGCAGCATTACCAGGATCACGAGCGCAATTAACAGAAGCGTGACGATAAATCTCATCCGAGGTCCTTTCCGGGGGAAAATTCAAAGCCCAGGCATCAAATAACCAATAATTAACGATAACCAAATCTCAATCAGCAAACGTTTTGGAAATTGGAACGTGGCGCTTGGATTTCATTTGAAATTTGATATTTGTTTATTGAACATTGGTGTTCTTAGTAATGATACGGTTTCCCCTTGATGATGGTAAACGCCCTGTAGAGCTGCTCCAGGAGGACAAGCCTTGCCAGTTCATGGGTAAAGGTCCAGCGGGACAGGGCCACCGTTTTGTCGGCCCGATCCGTTACGCTCTCATCCAGGCCCAGAGAGCCGCCTATGACGAACGCCAGGTTTCTAACGCCGGAATCCGTCGTGTTGTTCAGAAATGCCGCGAACTCGTGAGACGTGAATTCCTTCCCGCGCTCGTCGAGGGCGATCAGCATGGCGCCCGCGGGAATTGCCTTGAAAATCTTCTCCGCCTCTTTTTTCCTGATTGTCGGGGCGTCTTTGAGATCGCTGATCTTCTCTTCCTTGAGTTCCTTGAATTCTACGTCCGTATAGGGTTTCAGGTACCGTAGATACTTCGCGAGCCCTTCCTGGATAAACCGCTCCCTGGTTTTTCCCAGACAGAGAATGGTCAATCTCATAAGGACGAACGCCGGGGCGCCGGGGCATGAACTGCCAAGACAACACGGGGTGCATCGCCCCAGAGCTTTTCCAGGCTGTAGTGGATCCTCGTCTGTTCATCGAAGATATGCACCACGACGTCGCCGTAGTCCATGAGCACCCAGCTTGACTCGGTCATCCCTTCCACGTGGGAAGGACGGATCCCTGTCTGTGCGAGCTGCTGACCGATCGAGTCCGAAATGGCTCCCACCTGCGAGGAATTGCTTCCCGAACAGATCACAAAGTAATCAGCCATGTAGGTAAGCCCCCGGAGATCGAGGATCAAAATGTCGTTTGCTTTTTTTGCGTCCGCCGCCTCGGCGCAAAGCCGGGCTGCGTCTATTGATTTATACATAGACCTCATTTTTTATTATATAGGTTTCAACGGGTTCAGGCAAGAAATATTTGATGCTTCCTCCTTGCTTCACTCTTCTTCGTATGTCGGTCGAGGACAAGTCGTAATGGGGAACTCTCGCCAGATAGATGTTAAAAGCGCCCGACCTTATGACCGCGTGCGTAAGTTCTCCGCGGTCGAGTTTGTCCACTTCGCTTCCTGCCTTCTTCAGGAAGTCGATCTTCAGGAGGTCGGCGAAGCGGTATCCCGGCCGCGATATCACCGCAAAACGGCACAGGCCCAACAGGGTGTCCCATTGGTTCCAGGTCTGGATATCGAGGAAGGAATCGAGTCCCGTGATAAAGTACAGCTCCGCGTCCGGATACGCCTGACGCAGGGTCTCTATGGTATCGACGGTGTACGACCTGCCTCCCCGTTTTATCTCGATGTCGGAAGGCATAAAATGCGGGTTGTCGCTCACGGCGAGCCTCACCATCTCCAGACGTTGGACAGCTGACGGGATGTCTTCCTCGTCCTTGTGGGGCGGTTGGTTCGTGGGAATAAACAGCACACGGTCCAACGCGAGCCAGGTCCGGATCTCTTCAGCAGCGGCAAGATGACCATAGTGGATGGGATTGAATGTTCCGCCGAGAATGCCGATACGTTGTGCCAAGCCGTCTCCTTAAATCAGGGTCTAGGGTCCAGTAAGGCAAAAACTTTTAACCCTGTACCCTGTCTTATCCTTGCCCCTCGCCCTTGCCCTACCCTGTCCCCCGGACCCTGGACCCTATTTTTTCCCTTGCCCCTGAACCCTATCTTCTAATCTGCCCATTCCCAAACACGATGAATTTAGTCGAGGTCAGTTCTTCCAGCCCCATGGGTCCGCGGGCATGGATTCTGGTGGTCGAAATGCCGATCTCCGCGCCCAGGCCGAACTCGTACCCGTCATTCAACCGTGTCGACGCGTTCACGAAAACGGCCGAAGCGTCCACTTCCCTTTGGAAGCGCCGCGCATTCTGGTAATCGCCGGTGACTATGGCCTCGGAGTGCTGCGAACCATGCAGGGCGATATGTTCCATGGCCTCTTCCATGCTCGCGACGGTTTTCACGTTCAGGATAAGGTCATTGTATTCCGTGTCCCAATCCTTGTCCGTTGCCTTCTTGATATCGGGCACGATCGTTATGGTCTTTTCGCACCCCCTGATCTCGACGCCCGCTTTTTTCATACGGATGATTATCGCGGGAAGAAACGTCTTTGCAACGTCCTGATGAACAAGCATGGTCTCCATGGCATTGCAGGTCCCGGGCCGCTGCACTTTGGCGTTGAAACAGAGCTCTTCCGCCATGGTCAGGTCTGCCTTGCTGTCCACATACACGTGACAGATGCCTTTATCATGCTTGATAACGGGAATGGTGGAGTTCTCCGACACCATGCGAATCAGGCCCTCGCCCCCGCGCGGAATGATAAGATCGACATACTGGTTCTGCTTCAACATTTCCATCACACAGGCCCGGTCCGGGTTTTCAATGAACGATACGGCATTCTCGGGGATGCCCGCCTCGGCCCCAGCCTTGGAAAGCACTTCGACGATAGCGGTATTTGAATGCACGGACTCGGAGCCACCTCGGAGCAGTACGCCGTTGCCTGACTTAAGACAGAGCGCGGCGGAATCAGCGGTCACGTTGGGACGCGACTCGTAGATGATCCCGATAAGCCCGATGGGGACCCGCATCTTTCCCACTTCCATGCCGTTGGGTCTGCGCCGCATCCCAAGCACTTCGCCCACGGGATCAGGAAGCGCCGCAACCTCTCGCAGGCCGTTTGCCATGGCAGCGACGCGGGCAGGGTCCAGCGTCAGCCGGTCGATCATGGCCTTGGAAAGCCCTTTCTGCTCGGCTTCCCTCAGGTCTTTCTTGTTCTCGGCTATCAAGGTCGTTGCTTCTTTTTCGAGGCCCGCAGCCATCTTGAAAAGCGCGTTATTCTTAAGCTCCGTGGAGCAATTCGCAAGCTGCCGCGACGCGGCCTTGGCCTTTTTCGCTTTATCAGTTACGTATTGCTTGATGTCCATGGGGCCTCCAAGATTATGAAACCGCGGATCACGGATGGAGAATGTAAAAATTATATAACCGGCAATAGAAACAACCTAATCATCCCCAGCCCCTCTTTACCAAAGAGGGGTATTCCTCCCTTTGGAAAAGGGAGGTTGGAGGGGATTTTACGACAAAACGCGGTTCATACTATTATGCGTTCCCGCGCTCCCACGTCACAATATCACCAGATCGTCCCGATGCACCACTTCGTCATAATCCTTATGCCCCAGAACTGATTCGATCTGCGATGTTTTGAGGCCCTTGATCCTGTCCAGTTGCCCCGAGGAATACTTCACCAGCCCCCGGGCAAAGGCGTTTCCGACGCGGTCCACGCAGACCACGCAGTCCCCGACCTTGAAATTCCCTTCCACTTTAAGCACCCCGCCGGGCAAAAGGCTCTTCCCCTTGCTTACGAGCGCCTCGCGGCCTCCGTCGTCCACGATAAGCCTGCCTTTGGATTTTACCGTGAAAGCTATCCAATATTTCCGGCTTTCCTGCTTCTCGGATTTCGGCAGAAAGAGCGTCCCAACGTCCCCGCCCTGGAAGAGCGACTGCAGTATATTATTCGTCTTCCCGTTCACGATCACCATGGGCACGCCAAAGACCCCGACCTTTTTTGCAACCATGAGTTTGGACCGCATACCGCCCGTGCCCACCGGGGTCTGCGCATCGCCCGCCCCCCGCTCCACTTCCGGGGTGATCTTTTCAACCAGGTGGATCAACTCCGCGGAGGGGTCTATCCGGGGATCGGCCGTATAAAGACCGTCGACGTCCGAGAGAATCACGAGCAGGTCGGCGTCTACCAGGTGCGAAACCATGCCGGACAGATTATCGTTGTCCCCAAACTTGATTTCGTCAACGGAGACCGTGTCGTTTTCGTTGATGATGGGAATAACGCCGTAATCCAGGAGTGTTTGTATCGTGTTGCGGGCGTTCAGAAACCGCGTACGATTGGAGAGGTCTTCACGCGTCAGCAGGACTTGCGCGACCTTCTTGTCGTGGGACGCGAACATCCGTTCATACACCCTGATGAGGCCCGACTGGCCGATGGCTGCGGCAGCCTGCTTCAGCGAAAGGGGCATGCCCTTCGTCTTCTTCAATCCGAGTTTGGCAAGTCCCGCCGCGATCGCGCCCGAGGAAACGAGCACCGCCTCGCGCCCCTGGCCCATGATCGACGAAATGTCCGATGCAAGCCGCTCGATGCGATCTTCGTCAAGGCCGTGGTCAGACGTGGTAAGCACGGCGCTGCCGATTTTCACGACGACCCTGCGCGTTTTTGAAAAGAGCGTTTTTCTGTTTGTCGAACTGTTTTTCATGGCGGACTCTGCCCGACCCGATGCGTCGGTTCTGCCTTCGCCTTTAAGCTCCGGCCGGCTTCGGCCGATGTCTCATTTCTCTTTCTTCCGCAACCCGGTCGAACAGGAAGTTCGTGAGTTTGTCCAGGCCCGCGCCCGTAACGGACGAAATGGGGAAAAAGGCATGCCCTTGCCCGGAACAATAGTCGGCAAGTTCCTTCAGGCGTTCGGGTATTGCCGCGTCGATCTTCGTGGCCGCGACTGCCATGTACTTTTTAGTCAGTTCCGGGCTGTACAGTTCGAGTTCCCGGTTTATCTTTTGAAAATTCTCGACCGGATCGCCCGGCACGAGCCCGGACACGTCCACCATGTGGAGCAGAATGGAGGTCCGCTCCACGTGGCGCAGGAATTCAAAGCCGAGCCCGGCGCCCTTGTGGGCGTTCTCGATAAGACCGGGGATGTCGGCGACCACGAAACTGGCCCTCCCCTCCGGCTTCACCACGCCGAGCACCGGAGAGAGGGTCGTAAACGGATAGTCCGCGATCTTGGGCTTGGCGGCGGAGATGCGTGAAATGAGCGTGGACTTTCCCGCGTTCGGGAACCCCACGAGCCCCACGTCCGCAAGAAGCTTAAGTTCCAGCCACAGTTGCTGCTCCTCGCCCGGTTCTCCGGGCTGGGCATGTCTCGGGGCCTGGTTCGTGGCGGTCTTGAAAAAGGCATTCCCCTTACCGCCCCGGCCTCCCTTGGCAAGGGTGAACTCCATCCCGTCCGTATCCAGGTCCACGATCTTCGTGCGGGTCTCCGAATCGCTTACGATCGTGCCCATCGGCACGCGGATCACGACATCGTCGGCATCGGCTCCGTACTGTTCCTTGCCCCGGCCTTGTTCGCCGTCCTTGGCGCGATATTGCTGCTGGTATTTGAGGTCGATCAGCGTGCCGAGCTGCTTGTCGGCCCGGATTATTACGTCTCCGCCCTTGCCGCCGTCGCCCCCGTTCGGTCCCCCGCGCGGCACATATGCCTCGCGCCTAAAGCTTACGCAGCCCTTCCCGCCGTGACCTGCTATGACGGAAATCCTGACTCTATCGATAAAATTGGACATGCGTTATTGAAGCCTCTCTCGAACAACAGGATAATGCCGCTCCTAAAGGGAGAATTAAAGAATGATTTCAATGAAATATACAGTTATGCGGCGGAAATTGCAAGCTTGAAAGGCGCGTGAAATAAAAAGGCGGCATGGGAAACATGCCGCCTTCGTGCTCGATCCTTTTAGGGGAACCGTTTACGCCGCAGCGTCAGCGTATACGCTCACCTGTTTGCGGGTCTTGTCGTAGCGTTCGAACTTCACCACGCCGGTGACCTTGGCAAACAACGTGTCATCGCACCCTTTGCCCACATTCGTGCCCGGGTGGAATTTGGTCCCGCGCTGACGCACGATGATCGTGCCTGCAAGCACCTTCTCACCGTCGGACCTCTTCACGCCGAGGTACTGCGGGTTGCTGTCTCTTCCGTTTCTGGAACTGCCGACGCCTTTTTTATGAGCCATTTCAAATCCTCCGGAAACATATTACGTCACAAAGGCACGAAGTAAAACATTCCCTGTTTTCAAAATCTTCCTTCGTGTCTTGGTGTCTTCGTGGCAAAATTATTAAGCTATTATTTCTTTCACTTTGATCGCCGTGTAGTTCTGGCGGTGACCATTGGTGTTGCGATACCCTTTGCGGCGGCGGTGCTTGAAGATCAGGAGCTTCTCGCCCCGTCCCTCTTCCACGAC
>JBGPUS010000079.1:0-7933 GCA_041491325.1 Nitrospirota bacterium
GAGGCGATATTCCCGCTGTGCAGATAGAATTCAAGCAGCCGTTCGTCATAGAGCGCCTGGTGTATCTGGCCGCCCGCAAGTCTTGTTTGAGACCCGATGAGGGGCTCCTTCGGGTAAATCCCCTTTGCCGCGTTGTTCGCGAATTCGACGGCAAGGAGCTCGCCTTCACCGACAATGCCGTAATCGGCCCCGGTCTCTTTCAAGATCAGGTCCGGGATGAGGGAGAACCCGGCCCCTCCCAGCAGCACTTTCGCGTTCGAGACCTCCCGGACAGCGCTCACGAGGTTCTTCACGTTCTGGATGTAGTGCTGCTCATGCAGGAGGTTCACGTTGTCGATATTGCGAACCGAGATGCCGACCAGTTCGGGAGCGAATTCCTTCACCTCCTTGCTGATCGCCTCAAGCGAGGAGTTGTGCCGCAGAAAATCCGTCTGGAGCACCTCGTGCCCTGCCTTGGTGAGGACGGCCGCGATAATGCTTACCCCCAGGGGATAGAGCGGGTACGGCGACAGGGTCACATTGGCTGAGATTAAAAGTATCTTCATCAGGCCTTCTCCGTTATTTTTTCCTTCTGCCATTTCCTGCGCCGGGGACTTACTCCCTTGTACGTCCCATCAGCCTTTTCCTTTTCAATGACCTTCAGAAAAAGTTTGGCCATTTTGAGGTTCTGGCTGCTTTCCTTATAGAACGTGTCCCAGGCATAATAGTAGAGGTCCTGCAGCTTGGTAGGCGTCATCTGCGCGGGCTGATACACGACTTGTCCGCCGGTGTACTGGTTCCAATCGTTCGTCAGGATCCTGCCCTCTTTCTCAAGCGCTTCACGCACCGGGGTATGAGGGAACGGCGTCAGGATCGTGAACTCGGCCAGGTCGAGGTTAATTTCGAGCAGGAAATCCACCATCCGCTTGATGTAATCTTCGTCCTGTTCGTCCATCCCGAGGATGATCGTCCCCTCAACGCCGATGCCGCGCTCCTGCAGCCGCTTCACCCGGTTCCGTATAAAATCCGAGGTGTCGAAGATTGCCTGGTACACGTACCAGCAGCCCGCCTCGGCCGCAAGGTCCAGGATCTCGTCGTCATCCTTGATGGGATGCGAAACAAATTTTTTCTTCAAGGGGATCAGAGCGCGAAAGAGGTCCTTTTCCCACTGGTCGTTCTGGGCCAGGGAGTTGTCCACGAAGAACAGGCGGTTATTGTCTATGGCCGCGACCTCTCGGACGACGTCATCGATAGGCCGCGGACGGAATTCCCGTCCCCCGAGATACGGCGTGCAGCAGCAGAAACAGTTGTATCGACACCCCCGCGAGGCATGAACAAGATCCACCATCTGAACGCCGCGGTAGTTGTACAGCTCGCGGTTCAGGATATTCCGGCGCGCCGGCCCCACGACGTCCATGCTCGGAAAGTTCCACTGATAGTCATACACCTTTTTCAGGCTTTTTTTCTTCAGGTCCTCGATCACGGTCCCAAAGCGGCCCTCGGCCTCGCCGAGGAACACGGAGTCAGCATGCTTCATGGTTTCCTCGGCATGCAGCATGGCGCCGATGCCGCCGAAGATGACGGGGATCCCCCGGGCGCGAAACTGGTCGGCGATTTCCCACCCTCGCTTGATCTGGCAGGTAAGCATGCAGGAAATGGCGACCAAGTCCGTCTTCTCGTCGAAATTTATTTTCTCGACGTGCTCGTCGGTGAACGAAAGCTCGATTTCAGCCGGTACCGTGGCCGCAAAGCAAATCGGTCCGTGCGGCGGCAGATGGAACTCAGTCTGCCGCTCCAGCTTCGGCCATTTGGGGTAAATGAGTTTTATCTTCACACTATGCCTTTCCTGCTTTTGAGCAAAGAGAATTTTCCTATCAGTCCCGCTGTTTCGGGGATCGTTTCCACCAGCGCCCGGGCCTCCGGGAAGGCGCACACCACATTTCGGTCATGGTCCGGATTTTCGCCGAGAACGAAAAATACGGCCTCGTCCTTTTCCACTTTTCCCGCGAGCATGACCGGCGTTTCTCCGGCAAGGACCAGTTCGGACGCAGTGTCGAGAAGCAGGGCCAGGGAATGCTTTCCGCCGGCCGCATAGAACAATGGGCCAAGGAAACCAAAATGGATCGCCGCTTCACCCAAGGGGCTCGACGGCAGCGTATAGATAAAAAGGCTCCCTCTCGACAGGGTCCGGCCGCTCTCGATATAGTCGTTGAAATATTCGAGGTCCGTCTTGAGCGAGCCCTCGGCGTTCGTGCCGATGATACCGATGTCCTGCTTTTTCGAAGGGCCGTATCCCAGGGCCGCATCCTGAAGCGCCAGGGCCACGGCCCCGCAGGTCATTTTCGACAAAACGTCAAAGCGACCGAAATTTTTTACCGGATAGGAAAAGAGTCCGCGCTTCGGCAGCGCATGGGGCCCCTCTCCGGGCTGATACGCATACCGGAGGCCGGTCCTTACGCAACCGTAGCCCTCGCTCGTCAGCCACCCTATGCCTCGCACGGAAATAGTCATGCCCATGCCTCAGGCCAGCACCAGGGCAGTATTGGCCCCGCTGAAGCCCGCGTTCGTCACCAAAGCCTTTGTGTTTCGGCGGACGGGGCGTTTTCGGTCCGAAACCCATGCGCGCGCGGCGTCGTCAGGCTCTTTCAAGTTCACCGTCGGCGGCACGGTCCCTTCACGCAACGCACGAAGCGCGATGAGCAGTTCCACAAGGCCTGCCGCGCCCATGGTATGTCCGATCCCCCCCTTAAGGGAATAGACCGGCAGGGCCCCGTCCCGGAACATCGCGCTGAAGGCCCGCAGCTCCATGGCGTCGTTGTACACAGTGCCGGTGCCGTGCGCCGCTATAAAACCGACCTCGGCGGCGTCGATACCGGCTGAACGCAGCGCCTTGGTAATTGCCAGGATCATGCCTTCGCTTTCACGGGAAGGACCGGTCATGTGATTAGCATCGTCGCTCAGGCCCCAGCCCGCGACCTCGCCGAGGATTTCGCGGCCTTCCCGCTCGGCCCGCTCTTCGCTCATGACGAGCGCGAAAGCGGCGGCTTCGCCGACGTTCAAGCCCGCGCGGTCCCGGTCGAACGGCCGTGCCGGTTCTTTGTCCAGTGCCATCAAGGACGAGAACCCCGAAAAAATGAACTCGGTCACGCTGTCGCAGGCCGCGACAAGCACGCAGTCAGCCTGTCCGTGGCGGACCATCGCGGCCGCGCGGGCCGTTGCCGCCGAAGAAGAAGTACAGGCAGAGGAGATGACCATGCCCGGGTCCTCCACGCCGACAAGTTTTACGACTGCGCTGAGGAGGCGGATGGGGACGCTCGCGGAACCGTCGTGTATCCCGTCAAGAACGCTCTTCTCCAGGAGATCGATCTCACCCTTGGTCGTTGCGAGCAGCAGCCTGGCGTCCCGGGGGATGAGGCCGCCTGCCCGTTCGAACAGCCGCGTCAGCATCTGCATGGCCAGCGACTCGGTTTCATGATACGTCAGACCGGCGATCATTCCCGCATAATCGGAGTGGAACGCCTGCGTCTTGAACCTGGCCACGCGCGAAACGGCAGTCCTGCCGGCCATGAGGCCTTCCCAGCACGCATCCGTGCCGGTCCCGTACGGCGTTATCATATCCGATGCGACAACGACGGCTCTCATGGCTGTTGGTGGAACTCTCCTGCTTTCCATCTTTTCCTGCACCGCTCGAGCAGTTCCGGCGAAACGATGTACGGCTGACCGCTTTGGTGATCGGTAAAGAGCTGTACCGTAAACCCGCTCGTCGCGAGACTCCCGTTTTGTTTGATAAGGTGAAATTCCATGTTCATGCGCGCGCCTTCATGCCAGATCGCCGAAGCCCTGATCGTGAACTCTTCATCCAGAAACAGCGGCTGAAAATAGTCGATATGCAGCTCCACGATCGGGGCCCGCAAACCTGCCTCGTAGAACTCCTTGTACGACATGCCGCAGCGTCTGCCGAGTTCCTCGGACGCCTCCTCGAACAAGAGAGG
Organism: Nitrospirota bacterium; assembly: GCA_041491325.1. GTDB lineage: Bacteria > Nitrospirota > UBA9217 > UBA9217 > UBA9217 > JBAZLV01. The sequence goes on from JBGPUS010000079.1 coordinate 3,972, forward strand.
GTATCTGCCGTGCCACAGGATCGCCATGGGATCGGCCTCGTTGAAGCGGACCCGGTGCTTGAGCTCGACGACGATGGGTTCGGGCGAGCCCGGGACCCGCTCGAAATAGGTTGTTTTCCTTCTCGTCTTCATCCCGCCTGCCGCTTCTCCTCGGGGTTCAGGGCGACCCGCAGTTTGAGCTCCGTGACCTTTACCGCGCCTTTCTTCAGCACGGCCTTGTAGAGACGGTCCCCGTCCGAGTCCGACACCAGGGTCACGGCGCAGGTCATTTCTTCCTCGGGAAATACCGGCGCGAAATACTTCGCGAGCACGATTTCCTTGAGCGAGACTGCCTGCTCGTTCCCTTTTTCAATCGTCGAGAGCGCGCACTGGATCTGGCATACTCCCGGCAGGATCTTCTTCGCCGGAAAGTGCCCCTGGAAACCGATGAAACCCTGGGGAAACAAAAAGCGGGAGGTCAGGGTCTGGTCCTCTTTCGTCAATCCGGTCATGTGTTGCTCAACCTCGGCTTTAATAGTCCTCAAGAACGAAACTCCTTATGCCGCACGGTCAGGCGGTATCCATGCTGGTAGTTGACGTACACAATGCCCTGGGGATAACGCTTACCGCGCTCCTCCCTATATTCGTAGTAGGACGCGAGCCAGACGATCAGATGGTCTTCGTAGTAGCGTTTTTCAACCAGGTCTCCGTCAGGCCCGGCAAAAACATACTCCAGGTATCCTGGCCCCGAAGACTGCCGGTAGACAAACTCGTATTTCCGCTTCCATACCGGGGCCTCGGGAAGCGGGACCGTATCGAAATAGATGCGCCTGATGTCCTCGCCCACGACGGCGCCCACGTCACCGTACTTGGCGAGCGCCGCGATGGCGTACTGCGTCGTTATCGTGCGGGCGTCGCCCGAAAGCTCGAAAAGTTTCACCCCCATGGGGTTTGAACAGGCGAGTTTGAACTCGCGGTCTTTTGTATTGAGTTCAACGTTGCCGATGCCGACAAACCGGTAGTTATTATACTCAAAAACGACCGTCGTGAGCAATTGAAAACTTGCCGGGGTGCTCGCTTGAAACCGCTCCAGCACGCGTTGCGGGTCCCGGGCTTCGAACGAAACCAGGGGCGTTTCCTGAAACGGCGTCGTCGTATGAACGCATCCGCCGAGAACAGCCATGACGAACAGGACAAACGCTCTTTTCATTCTTTCAGCGCCTCCCGGTCCCGCGTTCCCATGACGCTGCACAACGACGGGATAACGATCATGGCGGAAAGATACCCGGTCACCATGCAGACGACCATGGCCACGCCGGTGGAATAGAGCGCCGGATGCTTGGCGAAGAGCAGCGCCCCCGCGCCGATCACGTTCGCCGCCGCGGACAGAGTCACCGCAACGACCGTCCCGATGCGCAGATCATACCGGTATTCGTACGTGATTCCGAGGCCGTAGTCCACGATAACGCCGGTGGTGACGATGCCGGCCACGATGCTGACCACGTTCAGCGGCATCTTGAAAAGCGACATGAAACCCACCAGCCAGACCACGCCGGTGATTACCGGCACCAGCGCAATAAGCGTCTCTTTCCAGTTCCTGAAAAAGAGCCACGCCAAGATTACGTTAAACAGCACGGCAAGCGGCGCAAGGATTTTGATTTCTTTTGACGTGAACGCGGAAATGGAGGAGGACAGAACTCTTCCCGAAACGATGAAGGTCCCGGGGTGCTTCCGCGTGAGCGCGGTCAGAGCATCGACATATTGCTGTTCGTCCGGAAAGAACGACAAGATCCGCGCTTCCCCGCCTTTCTGCACGACGAACCGTTCCTGCAATTGCGCAATCAATCCGTTCGGACTGCTCGGTTCGGCTTGTCGGGAGTACAGGCCTTCAAAAAAGGGGGTAAAGGCGCGGTCAGAGAATCCGTATGCGGATGAGGTTTCGCTGATGAGCTTCTTCAGCTTCCGCTCCCGCCCCTGCTTCCAGAAGCGGTCCCAGCGTTCGCGGTTTTCCGTTCGCAGCTTTTCCGACGGCCAGAACAGGGCCAGGCTCGTAAAATTCTCGCCACCGATTGCCTTCGTCGCCTCCTTGAACACGGTATCGTTGGTCTCCATCGCCTCGTCGAGACTCTTCCCCACGACCACGAAGATCGCCTGGTTGACCTTGCCGCCCCAGACCTCGTGGAACGTTTGTTCGGCCCGCGCCACCTCGGGTCCGGCGCCGTCCAGTTTCTTCACGTCGCTCTCGAAGCGGACCGAAAAGGAAAAAAACAGGGCCACCGCGGTCAGAACGAGCCATATGCCGATGCTCAGCCGCGCAGGCCAGCGGACCGCCCGCAAACGGTCGCCGACGGTCGGATCGGAAACCAGGGCATAGCGCTTCCAGGTAAGCGTCAGCGGCAAAATAAAAAGGGAGATGAGCAGGCAGACGAACACGCACAGCATCGAGAAGAGCGCAAGCTGATGGTAGCCGCGGATCAGGGAAAAGTATAGGACAAAAAAACTGAATATGGTCGTGATCGCATCAATGGAAACCAATTTGGCGAGTTTCGCGGTCTGCGCCGCGTCCGCGCCCCGCTTCATGGCGATATAGACCAGAAGCCCGTAGTCAATGGAGATGCCCGCGATGGCCGTGCCGAAGCCGATGACCAGGTAGGAAAGCGTGCCTTGGATGGCCGAGGCGAGGATGACGGCCCAGACCACGGCAACCAGCGGTATGATAAAAACAATGAGTACCCGCGCGTCCCGGAAAACGAGCAGAAACAAAAGAAGAAAAACCACGGAAGCAATGATGGATGCGACCTTGATGTCGCGCTTGATCGTCTGCTCGTTATTCACCGTATGAATATGCCCGCTGATAAGGTCGGCGGAGACGAACTTCGGCAGGTCGGCAACCCGGTTTCGCAGCTCCGAGACGAGCTCGTTGCTCCGGCGGCTGTCCATCATCGGGACCGGCGTCTGGATGATCAGCAAGGCGTGGCGTCCGTCGCGGCTGATGAAGTGCCCGTCCTCGATGGCGACGTCGTATCCCATGGAAGCGGGGAGCGCCCTCAGCTTGCCGAGAATGAGCATCTTTATTCCGAGCGGGTCGGTGCGGGAAAGCGACGACAGGAAAATGCTCTCGGGCCGGAGCGATTGCTTGTAAATCCCCCGCATTTTTTGGGAAACCGTTTTTGCGTTGAGTTCGGCGTCGAGCGACGCCAGGTCTCCCTCGCCCAGGACCTGAGGCGCGTACTGGAGGATGGAAAATTCCGTCATCACGTCCGCCGCGGAAAAGCCGGTGATGACTTTCGTGAAGAGGGGCGGCGTGAGCGAAGCGGCAAGACTGTCCGCGGCGAGGAACAGGTCTTTTTTGGTCTTGCCGGCGTCGGTCAGCTCCAGGGAGACGATCATTTTGTCCGAGAGAGACGAGTCCCTCAGGAAATCCATGCTCCGGGTGATCTCCGGGTCAGGCGGGAGCATGAGGTCGATATTGCTCTCATACCGAACGACCGCGAGCCCCGCGCAGGCCAGAGCGGTGGCTGCAAGGACTGCACCGAGTACCCACTTTTTTTTCCGATGGACGAAACCGAAGAGCAGGGCGAAATACTTGTCAAACATGCCCTTTTACCTCAAAGCTTTTGCTGTCAAGCGGGGCATTCAGAATGGTATTGATAAAATGAATGGTCGTCACGTCTCCGCTCAGTTCCCGGATCCGTATTTGCTGCAAATACGTCTGGTCGTCCCGAAAGGTTATCGTGATGCTCTTAATGACTTTTTTAGCGATGTTCTTTTCCCGGGGCGTGAACTCAAGCGCCACGGGGTCGAGCTGCACCAACCGCACGTCGTTGGCGTCCAGCAGCGAACCGAACTCACCCGAGAACCACACCGTCAATTGATTCAGCACGTTCAGGAAAATGGGGTTCTTCTCCAGCGAAAGTTCCTGGACCTGGTTCGTGTCCTCGTCCCACTGGCGGATGAATTTGTCGGTAATCAGAACGGAATAC
>JBGPUS010000080.1:0-7897 GCA_041491325.1 Nitrospirota bacterium
GACCGCTATTTACGGCATCGTGCGCGTGGTATTCGACTTAATCGGGGATTTCCCCTGGTGGTGGGGAGCGTTGGTCCTGGTGTTCGGTCTGGTGTCCGCTGTCCTCGGCGTGCTGTATGCCCTGATGCAGCACGATCTCAAGAGGCTGCTCGCGTATCATTCGGTGGAAAACATCGGCATCATTCTGATCGGTATCGGTCTTGCCATGATCTTCAGCTCGTTCGATATGCCTCTTCTGGCCGCTCTGGCGTTGATTGCAGGCCTGTATCACACCTTGAACCACGCGATCTTCAAGGGGCTACTCTTCATGGGCGCGGGCGCGGTGCTTCATGCCACGCATGAGCGGAACATGGAAGAGATGGGCGGGCTTATCCGCTCCATGCCCTGGACGGCCGTCTTCTTTCTCATCGGCTGTATTTCCATCGCGGCGTTGCCGCCGTTCAACGGTTTCGTTTCTGAATGGCTCACGTATCAGGCATTTTTACTTTCTCCCGGTCTTCCGAGCCCGCTGCTCAATCTGCTGATCCCGCTGGGAGCGGCGTTGTTGGCGCTCACGAGCGCGCTTGCCGCTGCCTGCTTTGTGAAGGCGTTCGGGGTAACGTTTTTGGGACACCGCCGCGGACAGCATCACGGCCAGGTACACGAAGCGAGCTGGTCGATGAGAATCGGAATGATGCTTGCCGCCGTCACTTGTCTTCTCCTCGGAGTATTTCCTACGTTCGTGATCGGCTGGATAGACCCACTCGCGGAAGAACTGGTCGGCGGCACAATTGCTTCGTCCGCATCGGGCTTCGGCTGGATGTGGCTCACGCCGCTTTCGCACGAACGAGCGTCCTATTCCGCGCCCATCGCGTTCGCGGGCATTCTGACCGTGGTCTTCGTGACGTATCTGCTTCTGCACGCGCGTCCCGGCGCCATTCGCCGAACGCCTCTTTGGGACTGTGGTTTTGAAAAGCTGACCAGCCGCATGCAGTATACCGCCACGTCCTTTTCCATGCCGTTGCGCAGGATTTTCGGCTATCTTTTCCATATAAAGGAGCACGTGCGGCAGCTTCCCCCTTTTTCTCACCCGGCTTTTCCGGAACGGCTGCATTACCACCTCCGGGTGCGGGACCGCTTCTGGGGCTGGCTGTATCAGCCGATTGTTGACGCGAGCTTTTGGATATCCCGCAGGATCGGCAGGCTCCAGCAGGGGCGGATCCAAATTTATCTTATTTATTCTTTTGTAACGATTGTGGTGTTGCTGATATTGGTGAGATGAAACGACTGATCCCAAAACGACTGTTGGAACCACGAATAAACATGATGGAAAGCAAAATCAGTAATTTAATTCATTCAAAATTTTACCCACTAGGTGACACGGGAATTTGATTTATGTTTTGAATTATCCGTGTTTATCTGCGTTCATCTGTGGCTAACTGCCTTTTTTAGACTGATTGTGATAGTAGTATTTTTAATCCGAATTCATCCTGTAATCCTGTCGGGATTTTGAGGGTTTACATTGAATATTAATCCATTTATCATCGAGTTCCTCCAGATTGCCGTTCTCCTCTTCGTCGCGCCCCTGTTTGTTGGATGGGTGAAGATGGTAAAGTGCTGGTTCCAGGGCCGCACGTCGCCGAACCTGATGCAGCCGTACCGCGATATCAGGAAGCTTTTGTCCAAAGACGTGACGATCGCCGAGGAGGCCTCGTGGATCTTCCGTTTCACGCCGTATCTCGTCTTCGGCGTCTCGGTCATGGCGGGGGGCATCATTCCCATTCTTTCCACGGACCTGCCTTTGTCGGCAACGGCAGACGTCATTGCCCTGGTGGCGCTTTTTGCCATAGCGCGTTTTTTTACCGCTCTGGCCGGCATGGACATCGGGACCGCTTTCGGAGGCATGGGATCGAGCAGGGAGATGACCATCGCTTCCCTGGCCGAGCCCGCCATGCTCATGGCGGTATTCGCCGTGTCCCTCGTGAGCAGGTCCACGTCGTTGTCCCAGATGGCGATCGTGATCTCACAGGGGCATTCCCTGCTCCGTCCGTCGCTGGTCTTCGCCCTTCTTGCATTCATCCTGATCGCCTTGGCAGAGACGGGCAGGGTGCCGGTGGACAATCCCGCCACGCACTTGGAACTTACCATGATCCATGAGGCAATGATCCTGGAGTATTCGGGCAGGCACCTCGCCCTGATCGAATGGGCGGGAATGATGAAACTCTTTCTCTTCGTCGTCCTAGGTATCGCCTCCTTTTTCCCCTGGGGGATCGCACAACAGGATGACTATCTGTCCGTAGCGGCCGCGTTCCCGGTCCTGCTGTTCAAACTCGGCGTCGCGGGGGTCGGGCTCGTATTGATCGAGACAGGCCTGGCAAAGATGCGGATATTTCGTGTCACTGAATTTCTCGGCAGTGCGTTTCTCTTTGCCACGCTGGGCATGTTGTCTTTTTTCATGCTGGAGTGAAGATTCGTGCATTGCGTTAGTAATTTCGTTTCATTTGCATTCCACTAAATCACCCCACCTAACCTCCCCTTGCTAAGGGGAGGAATAGCTGCCCCTCCTTGCCAAGGAGGGGTTGGGGAGGTGGTTCGAACCTGTTTGGACGCGATACACTAGAGGGCGCTAATGAACTACGAGCTTGCAGTGCATATCAATGGCCTTCTGGCCGCCTCGATCCTCCTGACCGCGTTTGGTCTCCTGGTGCAGCGTCGGATGAACGGCCTGTTGCATCTGTTTGCCTTGCAGGGTTTTTTTCTCGCCGTAAGCACCGGAGTCGTCGGTTTTGTAAGCGGGGCGCATCATCTGTATATATCGTCTATTCTGACGCTCACCATGAAGGTCGTTCTGCTTCCCTATATCCTCCATGTGCTTATGCGCAGGCTGAAAATCCACCGGGAAGTGGAAACGGTCGTGAAGATTCCCACGACGATGCTGATGGGCATCGCTTTGGTGATATTCTCCTATCATTTAACGGCCCCGATCCGCGAACTATCCACTCTGGTGACGCGCTCGACCCTTGCCGTGGCGCTTGCCACGGTCATGCTCGGCTTCCTGATGATGATCACCCGCAAGCATGCGGTCACGCAGATCATCGGGTTTCTCGCCATGGAGAACGGGCTTTTGTTCGCCGCCACCAGCGCGACGTACGGGATGCCGCTGGTCGTGGAACTGGGTGTGGCCCTCGACCTTCTGATTGCGGCCTTTATATTCGGAATTTTCTTTTTTCATATCAGTACTACTTTCGACAGTCTCGATGTAGACCAGATGGCGAGGTTGAAGGAGGAGGATTGAAGCTTTGCGCATACCGCGCAAAATGGAGGTTAGTGCCCAGCTTGACAGTGTTTTGGGGTAAGCCTTGTCGGCGTTCGGTAAGTTGCATGTCACATAAAAAGCTAATATTTCTGTGCGCTATACTGCACATAAATTTGTTGACTTTAGCACAGACAAGGGATATCCTCTTCGTGGAGGGTTATTGCAATGAGAGCCACAGTCACAATCGATAAAAGCATACTCGATGAGTTGGTGCATGAGAGTGGCCATAAGAACAAGGCAACCGCTGTGCGGGAAGCAGTGGCCGTCTATCTCAGGCAGAGGAAGCGAGAGAAGATCAAGAGCATGAAAGGCAAGCTGAAATTCGATAAAACCGCCGAGGAACTCAGACATTATGAGCGATAGGGTGCTTATTGACACGTCGGCATGGATCGCGTATTTTCAGGCGCGCGCCCCTGCCGGTGTTCCGGAGAAAATGGACGAACTGCTTTCGGATGGCGATATCCATGTCCCTAAAATTGTTCTGGCGGAGTTGATCCAGGGCGCGCATTCGGAGAAAAACCTCGAAGTGCTTCGAGAGTTCGTTGAGGCCTTTACGATCATCAGTGAGAGTGCGAATACCTGGTTGGAGGCGGGCAGGCTTTCCTTTACGCTCAAAAAGAAGGGGAAAACAATTAACCTCGCTGACTGTTATATCGCGATCCTCGCGAAGGAATGTAAATGCTCAATCCTGACACTGGATAAACATTTCAAAGATATACAGAAAGAAACTGGCTTAAAAATGCTCTCCTTTTGAGTCAGGTAAAGGATCGTGCCTTCGACAGTCTCGATATAGACCAGATGGCGCGGTTGAAGGAGGAGGATTAATGCAAGCGCGATTAGAATTGAGTTTTACATTGATGCGACTGTACTACGATTGATTACATAAAAGAAGGAGGTTCCTATGCAATGGGCAGATGTCCGGCAAGCTTATTCCAACGAATGGCTTATCATTGAAGCGCTCGAAGCCGAAACCGCAGCAACGCATCAGCGAACGCTAAAGCGAATATCGGTAATAGAACGCTGCTCCGACGCCGGTACTGCCTTGAAAAGCTATCGACGCATTCATCAACAATACCCTTCCCGCGAATTTTACTTTGTGCATACCAGCCGTGAGGTATTGGATATCCGGGAACAGAACTGGGTGGGCATTCGGAGCGATTATGCGGTTCACGCTTAGGGATAACCTACCGTTCGTTACCGTGACACTTGCGTACCGGGGAACTGCCATTACGGTGCCCCATGTCCTGATCGATACCGGCTCTGCCAGGACAATATTTGCTTTCGACGTCGTCTCCGGCATCCAGATCATTCCTGCGCCTGAAGATACTCTGTATGCGATTCGAGGCGTCGGCGGCATGGAAACGGTCTTCTCCCGTCCGGTTGACTACATACAAGTGGGAGAGCGTCAATTATCACAATTTGAAATAGAAGTCGGCGGCATGGATTATGGTTTCGACATCCAAGGCATTTTGGGTATGGATTTTCTCCGACAGTCCCGAGCGGTCCTTAGTCTGGCCGAATTGAGCCTGGATTTCGCTTCTTAAAGTTCCTTGGCCTTGTGGGATTTGAGGTTTTAATGACCCTTCTCATTCTCTTAGTTGTCCCTCTCATAGCTTCTCTTGCGCTGGCTTTCATCGGCGACCGGAAATACGCGCCGGAAGTGAACATCCTCGGCTCCACGACGACCTTCGCGGCGAGTATCGTGTTGGCACTCCAGGTCTACGAGCAGGGCCCGATACTGGCGGGGAATAATTTCTTTTTCATCGATGCGTTCAGTGTCTATTTGACGGTCCTTACCGCTCTCGTTTCCATGACCACCGCTATATTCAGCAGACGGTACATGCGCCGCGAACGTGAACACGGCACCATCAGCGCCCAACGAATACGCTTCTACCATGCCATGTTCCAGCTTTTCATCTTCGCCATGCTGCTCTGCCTCCTGACGAACAATGTCGGCATTCTCTGGATTGCCATGGAGCTGGCCACGCTGTCCACGGTCCTCCTCGTGTCCCTATACCGCACACCCGCCGCGATCGAGGCCGCATGGAAATATTTTATTCTTTGCGGTGTGGGTATCGCCCTTGCCCTGTTCGGGACGGTGCTCTTGTATTTCGCGGCTGAAAAGGTGCTCGGTCCGGGCGGCGCTGCGCTCCACTGGACGAACCTTGCCCAGGTGAGCGACAAACTGGAACCGACCATCTTGTCCCTGGCTTTTGTTTTTCTGATGGTGGGGTACGGGACCAAGGTGGGGCTTGTCCCGATCCATAACTGGCTGCCTGACGCCCATAGCGAAGGTCCCACGCCTATCTCGGCCGTGCTTTCCGGGCTTCTCCTCAACATCGCGCTGTATGCCCTGGTGCGATGCAAGGTGCTCGTGGACGGGTCCACGGGCACGCGCCATTCGGGGGACATCATGATGGGTTTCGGCGTCATCTCGGTCCTGGTGGCGTCCTTCTCGATCCTGCGGCAGAAAGACATCAAGCGCATGTTCGCCTATTCATCCATCGAGCACATGGGGATCGCGACCTTTGCCTTCGGTCTGGGCGGCCCGGTCGCCACCTACGGCGCGCTGTTGCACATGCTGGTCCACAGTCTGACCAAGTCTTCCATATTCTTCACGGTGGGGCACGCCTCGCAGATGCACCGCACGCAGGAGATGGATAAGATCAAGGGTCTTATCCGGGGCAACCCTCTCGTCGGCTGGGGCATGGTTCTCGGGGTCATGGCGATCGTGGGAATGCCCCCGTTCGGCGTGTTCACCAGCGAGTTTTTGATCCTGACGGCCACGATCAAGGACGCGCCGCTTATGGCGCCCTTTCTTTTGCTGGGGCTGGCGGTCTCCTTTGCGGCCCTTTTCAGAAGGGTCCAGCCCATGGTGACCGGCGAGGTGCCGTCCAATCAGAAACAGTTGAAAGCCGCGCATATTCCGGTGATCGTGCACATGGTGATTGTTTTTGTGCTGGGTCTGTATATGCCGAATTTCCTTTCCGAGTGGTTTCATAAGGCCGTGGAGTTGATGAAATGAGCATGCTCATCGAAACGCTTCGCAAACACCTTGGCGACGATTTCCGGCCCCTCGAAGGCCATCAGCAGCTCAAGGGTGTCTCCTCTTGCAGCGTTCCGCTGGAAAAGTTCGCGGAAGCGGCCCGGGCCATGAAAAAAACCTACGCCTTGCTGGCCGCGGAATGGGCCACGGACGAGACCGCCTTCGGACGGGGCTTCGGCATTTTCGCCTGTTACCGCTGGGGCGCGGAGTATCTGATCGTCAAAACGGAAACTCCTTTTGCCGAGCCCGCATTTCCTAGTATTGCCAAAATGTATGTTCCTGCCTACCGGTTCGAGCGCCAGATAAAGAGCCTGATGGGCGTGACCGCCGTCGGTTGTCCCGATTCCCGGCCCTGGATAAAGCACGAGGACTGGCCGGAAGAGGCCTGGCCGCTCAGAAAGTCCTTTGACGCGTCACAGCGAATGCCGAGGGTGCCCGGCGAATACCGATGGGTCCGCGTTGAAGGAGAAGGGGTCTACGAAATTCCCGTGGGTCCTGTCCACGCAGGTATCATCGAGCCCGGCCATTTTCGCTTCAATGCCATGGGCGAGGACATTATCAACCTCGAAGAAAAACTCGGCTACGTTCATAAAGGCATAGAGAAGCGGTTCGAATCTCTCTCGTGGATGACGGCGGCTCGCTTGGCGGGCAGAGTGTCCGGTGATTCCACGGTAGCGCACAGCCTGGCGTATTCGCGGGCCGTTGAAAATCTGACCGGTTGCAAACCCACCAGCCGCAGCCAGTGGCTCCGCGCGCTTTTTCTCGAACGAGAGCGCATTGCGAACCATCTCGGGGATTTGGGCGCCATCTGCAACGATGTTGCGTTTGCGTTCCTTCTGTATCAGTTCCATAGGCTGAAGGAGCTGCTGCTTCGGACGAATTTAACGCTTTTCGGCCACCGGCTTCTGATGGACCGCATTGCTCCGGGAGGCGTGAAGGCTGACCTCGACGCGGATGACATAAAAACCATTCTCGCGGAAATGGATTTTCTCTCAACAGAGTTCGAGCGGCTTGTTCTTATTTACGATGAAAACGCCTCCGTGGAAGACCGGGTTCGGGACACCGGCATTCTCAAACCCGAAAAGGCACGCGAGCTCTGCGTCGTGGGGGTCGTGGCGCGCGCGAGCGGCCTGAACCTCGACTGCCGCATCCATCACGTTTTCCCCCCCTACGACGTTCTCTGCGTGAATGTTCCGGTGCTCATTTCCGGCGACGTTCATGCCCGGGCATGGGTGAGGGTGGAGGAAGTGCGGGAGTCTATCCGTCTTATCCGCGAGCTCCTGAATACGCTTCCCGAGGGTGAGACTGTCGTCTCGTGTGACGCGCCGAGACCGAACCAATCGGGGTTTGCCGCCGTCGAAAGCTGGCGCGGCGAGATCATCACCTGGGTCCAGTCCGGTCCGCGCGGGGAAATTAACCGCTGCATGATCAGGGACCCCTCGAGCGTGAACTGGCTTGGGCTTGAACAATGCGTCCACGGGAATATCGTTCCGGATTTCCCGGTGTGCAATAAGAGCTTTAATCAGTCGTATTCGGGACATGATTTATGAATCAAA
>JBGPUS010000081.1:0-7889 GCA_041491325.1 Nitrospirota bacterium
CACATCCTTGACCGGAACACCCGCCTCCTTCAACGCCTTGGCCGTCCCGCCGGTGGACAGGATCTCAATCCCCATCGCGGCAAGCCCCTTCGCAAACTCAACCACCCCTTCTTTATTGGATACACTGATCAAGGCCCGTTGGATCTTCATCTCACCCTCTCGGACGCTTTCATTTTATCCTAAACTGAACCAGAACCGCAAACTGATCGCGATGACCCCCAGTACGACCGCCAGCGCCGTCCCGTCCTCGCTGTTTTCGTAAAACCATTTCCAGTCCCACCGGCCCGTCCCGCGCTTCTCGTACGGACGGAAATTCGGCAGATAATCCGGAACGGCAAGATCGTAATCGACCCAGGCCTGGCCGAAATGTTCGCGCAGCCGGTCTCCTTCCCTTTTTTTCTTGAACGGGGCATAATAAACGAAGAAAACGGCCAGACCGATCAGGAGGAGATAGGGATTCCGGGCCATCAGGCAGAAGCCGATCAGTATCAGAAGCGTACCGAGATAGAGCGGATTTTTTACGTAGGCATACGGCCCGGTCGTCGTGACTTCCTTTGTTTTTTTCAGATGTCCCGCGGCCCAGATCCGGAGCGCCTCCCCGATCAGCACGACCGCCAAACCTAACAGAAACCAGGTCAACATGGGTCGCGCAAAAATCAGAAGGAGGATCAAGGCCAGATAGATCGGGACCGTCTTGAATGTCACGCGTTTGATTCGCGCGGCTAAGGGCGTTGCCACAATATAATCCTCGATTAAAAAGTGCCGGTAGAATACCAGATGGACGACGGAATTTCAAGGAGGAAATGGACGAGGAGAAAATGTTCGCGGAGATAAACTCCGCTCTGTTACGATGACGCGATCAATCATCCACAGCGCGGAGCTTGCCTCCGCGATGAAATGATATTAGCCGGAGATCATTTCCCGGCTGTAAGTTACAGAAGGGCCGCAATCTTGCGGCAGACGACCTCCGGATTTTTCACGCCGGCCAGCCGCTCCAGGGTTCCATCCTTGAGATGCAATGTCACTTCGCCGCATCCCAGTAAGCGGTCAAGGGGACCCTGGTGCTCGCGGACCGAAGCGATGGACGATAGCGGGAACGACCGTTCGGCTTCCCCGAAGATGCCTTCCGATCGGGAAACGGCCTGGCGCGTGACGCGGTAGCGGGTCGTCCGGCGCAGAAAAAGGGCCAAGCCCACCAGCATCGGAACGCCGGCCAGATGGATCGTCGCACTACCCCCGTATCCCATCCATAGAGCGATCATTCCGCGGACAGCGAGGATGAGGGCAAAGAACCAGACAAAGAAGTAGTAACCCCAAGCGGGCCGCCCCTCCCAGACCGACGGTTCACTGCGAGCAGACGCATCCATGGATGGCCCTATACCCTCACCTTCCCCCCCCCGCGCGCGAGGCCGGAGTGGAGCTTGCCGGGGTAGGTTCCTCGTGTCCCCGGAATCTGTCCCCGGAATCCAAATGTCTCATTCAGGTCCTCCAGAAGCGATCCGACCCGGCTTATCCGGCTCCGTGCCAGTCCTGAGCCGCCCTGGCCCAAGGCACTTTGATCCTCGAATAGCCTTTGACATCTCCTTCACATCTTGGTAGAATTTCCCTAAAAGGAGTTGTCATGAGAACTGCCCTTCAGAAACATTCAGTCAAGTCGGCCGTATCAAAAACATTGGACAAGCTGCTTGTTAAAGGAAAGCGTTCCCATAAGAAGCAGTCTCTGTCCAAAGACCCTTTTTTTTCCTCGCCTCCCGTCGATCTGGGTCGCACAAACAATAAAATCATTGACGAAATCCTTTACGGCAAAAACGGCGCATGACCCAGACTTTTTTTGCCGACACCTCTTTTCTCGTAGCCTTTTACAATACTCGCGATGATCATCACCACCAGGCCAGAACCTTTATTGCCGGACTGATCGAGTCGGAAGACCCTGCCGAGTTCCTGATTACCGACTACATCTTTGATGAAACCCTGACCACCATCCTGAATCGCTCCGGAAAGCGATTGGCCATTGAGGCCGCCCAAAAGATTTATTCCTCTCCAAACATTCCCATCATTACCGTCAGTCCGGACGTCTTCAGCGCAGCCTATGAACTCTTTGTCCGATACGCCGATCAAGAGTGGAGTTTCACGGACTGCACTTCGATCGCCTTGCTCAGGGAACATTTCCAAAGACGCCCCATCCCGGTCGCGACCTTCGACCAGCATTTTAGAGCGGCCGGATTCCAAACCGTCCCTGCCATCTGAACGATTCAACCGCCTTGAACTTATCCGCCCCCGCGCCCGCGCGCGAGGCCGGAGCGGAGCCTGAATTTCTCCAGGTCCGAACCGGCCTGCCGGCCCCGTTTTAGTCATGTTCGTTTGGTTGCGATGCGTTTGGTGCGGTACGATGGGCTTGATTCCGCTGTATGCATCCCGGTCTCTTTTCCGGCAGGCTCGAACACGACACGGACCTTGGCATGTAGTGCTTCCGCGACGCGACGCAGTGTGCTGAGGGAGTGACCTTCGTAGCCGGGGGACTCCAACCGGCTGACATGCTGCTGAGTGGTCTTGAGGAGCTTCGCAAGGTCCTTCTGGGAAAGCCCAGCCTGCTCACGAAGGGCCGCGATTTGCAGCGCCACATCCCAAGCCTCGCCTGCGCGCTTAAAGCGCGCGGCAAATGCCGCATTCTTCAACTGGTCTTCGAGGTAACGGGCGAAATTTGTTTTTTTCATCGTTCTACTCGTTTTCGCCAATCGCGCATCCGCTCCCGCTTCTATCTCGTATAACTCTACTGTAAAATCCATACTCCAGTCAACATCATTTTTGGTGTGCCACCGGCGCTCTGCCGAAAAGGGCCTTCGTTGACTTCGTCTTACGAATTTTCACCTTTTCTATCTCCACTTCTCTACTGCTCCAATGCTCCAATCTCCAGCCCTTCCCCTGCGCGCGAGGCTAGAGCGGAGCCTGGATTAAAATTGTTCTCTGACCTCAATTATTTACCCCCACGGCACGAGCAGGTCGCGCATCAACGTAACGAACCGTTCCCCCAAGACCGCTGCCAGAATAGCAACCAAGGCCGTACACGAAATGCTGCCGATGACAAAGAAATTCCAACTTTCAAGAAAGTAGCTCAACCAAGCGAGCGGCAGCACGGAAATAAAGAATCCAAGAAATGCACCTAGGACCGCATGGCCTACTCTATCAAGCCAATTATTCATGCCCGACTAAGATCCTTACTCAAAATGGACATCAAGCGCCTTTCCCCCGTTCGCGCATCCGCACCCGCGCGCGAGGCTGGAGCGGAGCCTAAACTTTTCCAGGTCCGACCCAACTCAGACCCGACTCAGCCTTCCGCAAATGGCAGAATTATTTCCCCACCCATTTTCCATTCTCATCATAATTCATGCTGCGAGGCCACCCTGCAGCTTGCCAAACAGCATCGAACGCTGGACGTAGAATATCTGCTGCCTTGGATTCATAATCTTCAACGATTGAATCATGGAGAAGAAGTGCATCTCTGTCAATCGGGTCGCGGGGCTGAGACCAAAAACGCAATGAGTCAACACCCATTAAATATCCTTTCACGCCAAGCAAACTCAGCATAACGAAGATAGGTGGTTCAAGCCCAAGGTCTCGCAGAATCACTAGGTATCTTTCTAAAGCCGATATAAGTTCTCGTTCGTAAAGTAGGCTTGGTATTATTTTATTCTTTTTCCATTCCTCGGATAGTATCGAAGCCTCAATAGCTTCAATAGCACCATTGCGAAATATCTGAAGATATGTTGGACATGTTGAACGATCTCCGTAGCTGCTATAAGTCAGAAAACCATCAAAGTTATATCGATGGCTCCAGCCATGAGCATATATTGGGCTCAGTTTCGTTGTTTGTTGAGCCAATGGGATTACGTCAAGTCGGGTAGTTGGATCTAGTGCAGCGATTGGTAGCAGATGAAGGACCATTTTGGGACTTGGATCAAGTGGCACTGGCGTTTCATCAGCAATAATCTTTGCAAGACGTTCATCACGGAAGCGTCTGATTTTCTCAGGTAATGTTTCTGACAGTAGAAAAGCAGATCGAATCTCGGTTACATCAAGCTGATATTTCCCAGCACTGTTCCTCGAATAGAAACGTGAAAGCCCCTTGAACGTGATCATATGAGGGGACGCCCAGCTCTTTGGAATCCTCAGCATGATAATTGGCCCTTTAGGAAATCCATTCAGAGGCCAGATATGAATGCCCGTTATCCGTCTGTCGATGCAATCACGAATGATGTTTTCCAGTCGCAGTATTTCCGCATCGGCATTTATTTGATCAAGGCCATCAGCAGCCTCTGGAATGCCTGTCGTTTTGCCATTGTCATCGCGTTTTTCACGTACACCGAAGAGCAGGTCGCCACCGGAAGCGTTAGCAATAGAAGAAACATCAGCAAGGAATTCGATCTTGTCGCCATCAGAATTGCCTGGCAGCTTTTCTTTGTACTCAATGGTGCGACCTTCTGAGACCTCATTTGATACGAGGCCATCAATATCTTCTTTCTTTATCAAGTCCCAACGCTTATTAATCACGGTGAATGCTCACCCTAAATTTTTCTGGGTTTCTCACTTTTATCTCCCCCAACAGCAGCTTCGGCGGAAGCGCGTAGTGGTCTGCTCGACTTCGGATTGGAGAATGAGAACATGCTCATGTCCCGGCTGTATTTGGCGCCCAAGCTGCCACCAACTCCTGCGCTCCTCCGTATCGAAAAACGACCCCTTCCGGGCCAAGCGCAGGTACAAACAGGTCCACAATTCGATTCTTCGTGGAATCGCTGATGTCCGCCACGTGGAGCTCCTTGATGAAGCGGCCCCCGGCACGAAGTGACCGACTTGCTTCTAGGAAGAGCGCTCTCGCGATTAGATCGGTGTCGGGGAGCGAGTACCCGATAATCACCAGAGTCGCGCACTTCTCAATCTCCAGTCGTGCTTGTCGCCAGAGCGCGTTATAGGGATTCCGGTCAACTCTTTTGTGCCAGCCCGGGGGGAGAATCGCTGCTTTGTCGAACATCGCCTTGCCATTCTTGGATCTCACGACGTACGGCCGCGGTTTCAACCTGACTTTTGATGTTTTATAAAGCACCCAATTCAGGCTCCCATGAAGCTTCAACAGACGGATCTGTGTCGACTTGGTATTGTTAATACTGTGCTTCATGAGCCATTTCTTCGCCCAGCCCCGCGTAATACCAGAAGCGCCAACTCCGTACCCGTCTCTTGGTGTCCAGAGCGAGATATTTTCTGGCATTGATTCTTCGATGACCGTGTCGTAGTTGAAAGTGACCAGCGTATCGCCAGCCTTGACTCGTCTAAGCAGCACCTCGTGGATCTGGCTACAGCTTGGTTTCGCAGACCCTTCATCCAACTCGCAAGTTGTGTGGATTAGAACACGCCGAACGAGCTCTTCCAGGTTCTTGGTGCGGACCTGCCAATCCTTCGGCCTGTTTTTGGATTTAGCAAACTTGCCCAGTTCCAACCGGGTCTCGATATCTCGGTAGTATTGCTCGAGCCCGATACCGGTAACCTTGCCGTAGAGATCAAAGACATCCCTCCTCACTTTCTGAGCAAGCCGTCGAGTGCCCCTGCCGGTAATCTGGCCCGCGATATCGAAAAAGTCAGCATCGAGAGGTGGGGGCAGGGTCTTTTTTGCAAATGCAGCCCGAGTCGCACCTGCGCCAAAAAGGATCACCATGGGGCGCGGTAATTTCACAAGATACCTCGAAGGTTAAGGGTCAGCCCCTTACTTTGTCAGCAAGTATTTTGTCTATTCTCTCCAGAAAGATTTTTCTTTCCCAAAGGCCGACCATAATCGGTATCAACGACGAAGACATTCATCAAAGGATATGGATAACGAAATGGGCATGCATACCTCTGCTCTAAAAATGGGATCAGTACGCAATCTCTCCGACAAGACGGTTTTCTCCCCTTCCCAAAACCCTCGACTCGCTTTCCCCCCGGAAGCGGCCGCGTTTGGGCGCGCGGAAATTCGTATCGGCTAATATGGACGGAACCTGTGGCAGGACAAGAGGGAGTATATAAGAAGCGTCTAAAAAACTCAAGGGCATGGCCGATGCGGAACTTTGATAGATATTATTGACCTTCTTGACCCGTAACGGTCGGTCCCGGCCGAAAAGAAGTTTCGTCTCTTTGCTTCATCTGTTTATTGATCCTGTCCAATAAAGGCCGAAGACCGGTCATGAGTTTGTTGATGGTACCGGAATCCTTAACGCTCGGGTAGGCTTCCATGTATGGCTCGCAGGCATGCAGTGCCTGCTGGGCATAGGGCGTCTTCCCCAGCACGGTGCAGAGGTTATCGTAGTAATTCGCAACCCACGGCGCAGCGTCGATGGCCTTCCTGTATTCCTTGGCGGCACTCAGAGAATCATCTTTGGACTTCGCGTTCTTGAAAATGGTCTGGGCGCGCCCGGCGGCTTCTTCAGCCTCCTGTGGAATCGCGGGAGCGGGCTGAAGCTTCCGGGCAAGGTCAATGATGGATGTGCGCAAGGCTTCGTCATCGCCGTGGACTTTGAATTTAACCAACAGCTGTTTAAACAGCTCGCTCGAATTACCCGTCCGCTTTGCCAAAGCAATATTGATTGTGAAAACCATCTCTGGACCATTGGCTGCGGCCATTTGTAACGGTGTTTTACCTTTCTTATTTTTTATAGTCACATCAGCGCCGCGGGCAATGAGGTATTCCGCCACGTTTCCATCATAGGAAACCGCCTTATGCAACGGTGTGTCGCCGTCATTGTCCCGGGCATTTATGTCCGCGCCCTTCGCGATCAGCAACTCTGCCACATCTTTTGAATCGGCCCGATGCAGCGGCGTGTCGCCGTATTTATTCTTCGCATTCACGTCCGCGCCTTTTGCGATCAGCAGCGCTGCCGTGTCTTTGAAGGCTGTCCAATGCAGCGGCGTGTAACCGTCATTATCCCTGGCATTCACGTCCGCACCCTTCAGGATCAGCAGCTCCGCCACATCTTTGTTAGCCGCCTTATGATGCAGCGGCGTGCCGCCGTCATTAGCCTTGGCATTCACGTCCGCGCCCTTCGTGATCAGCAGCTCTGCCATCTCTTTGTTGACCGCCTTATACAACGGCGTCTCGCCGTCATAATTCCTCGCATTCACGTCCGCGCCTTTCGTAATCAGAAGCTCTGCCGTCTCTTTGGTAACCGCCTTATGCAACGGCGTGTCGCCGTCATGGTTCCTCGCATTCACGTCCGCGCCCTTCGCAATCAGCAGCGCTGCCGTGTCATTTTTCCCGTTGAAAACCGCCCGATGCAACGGCGTCCAGCCGTATTTATCCTTGGCATCCAGATCCGCGCCCTTCGCAACCAGTGCTTCCACCTTTGTCTTGTTTCCAGCCTCCGCTGCGTTAAGCAACTCGGTATTCAACGAGTCGTCCGCCCAAACCGGCCATGCCGGCAAGCCGGCAAGCAGCACGAGTCCCAAAGCAACCTGTTTCAACATGGCAGTCTTCCTTTTACCGATATTCTTCCGTCATCATAGCAATCCTGAGCCGTCAAAGCAACGAACGGTATTCGTGTTGCCGAACCCTACCTCATGCGGCGTTCCGGACCAAAGACGTCTCGGAGGGAATCGCCGAGAATATTGAAGGCGACGATCGTCAGAAAAAGAACGAGGCTGGGAAATAGAATCAGATGCGGATAGAATTTCATCGCGCTCCAGCCCTCGTTCGCCATGCTTCCCCAGCTTGCAAAGGGCGGCGCGATGCCGAGACCGATGAAGCTCAGCGTCGACTCGGCCAGAATCGCGGCCGGAATACGGAAGGTCAAGGTCACGATCAGCACGCCCAGCGTATTCGGAAGAATATGCATGAAGAGAATCCGGCGGTGCGGGGCGCCGATCGCGCG